>LIUI01000029.1:26106-26826 GCA_001462235.1 Fibrobacteria bacterium GUT307 | reverse complement strand
TTCGGAAAAATTAAAACTCCGTTTACAAAACAACAGCTTTTAAATAACCTGGAACTGTTCCTGTTACGCGAAGATATTCAGAAGGCAATAGCCGCATACATAGATGAAAACGACGCGAAAATAATAACGGCAGTCGCTCTTTTTACAGAGCCGGCTCCCGGAGAACTGGAAAGTTTTTTTACAGGCGAATTTAGTTACGCGCAACTTCAGGATATGGTTGTAAATCTGGAAGAGCGTTTTATTCTGTATCGTTTCATGGACGGAAAAAAAAGCCGCCTTGCGCTGAATCCTGTTTTGGAACAGATACTCCTGCCTGTCGCGTCAAATTCCCACACTCTTTTTCCGGCGGTAAAGCAATTACCGGCAGACGTGTCCGGCGCGGAAAAAACACACTACAGCGCAGAAATTCTTAACGACAGGATTTTGGCAGGCCTTTTTTCCTTTGTTTCTCAATGGGAATCGTTTTACAGAACGGAGAGCGTTATCCGCAAACGCGTCATTGAAGCGGGAAAAAGCTGCTTTCCCGGCGTTAATTTACAAAAAATCATCAGCGTTTCGCAGCTTCTGGGCCTGTTTTACGTTGACGGAGAAAAACTTTTTCCCGACAGAAAACGTTTCAACGACTTCGGCACGCTTTCGGCGCGGGAGCGGAGCGAATATTGCGCCGCGGCATTACTTGTCTGCGACGGGATAAAAGCCCAGGAAGAAATTTTACCGCCG
>LIUI01000029.1:24894-25962 GCA_001462235.1 Fibrobacteria bacterium GUT307 | reverse complement strand
CGGGAGACGGTAAATTTTATTCACAGTTTTCTTGATTATCTTGATCCCGAACTTTATTACAATGAAAAAACATTTAACAGACTTATGGAAGTACTGCGAAGCGAAACAGCGCTGCGAAGCGGCACTGTATTCAATGCGGCGCCCGGAACAAATTTTGGCTGTGGCGAAATAATCAACGCTCTGGAACAAACAGGATTGATTGTAACGGTATCGCGTGAGCTGAAACGATACGTGAATTTAAAAACCAAAAAAGAAGGTCCGTTTATCGCCATCGATTCAAGTTTTTCAATTCTTGTCTATCCCGAAATTGATTATGCCGATCTTATCAACCTTGCCGAATTTCTGGAGATAAAGGAAGCGGGCGCCGTTGTCCGCTTTGAGCTTAACAAGGATTCCGCCATCCGCTCTTTTGACAACAATACAAGTGTGGAAAAAATTATCGAACTTTTAAACCGGCTCTCCTGCAGCACTGTCGACGACTCTATTGTGTGGAATTTGAAAGACTGGGAAAAACGCCACAGTGAAGTCTCTTTGAACAAGGGCGTAATTTTGTGCCTTTGCGAAGAGCGCCGCTTCCTTACGCAGACAATGCCTCTTGCCGCTCTCATCGTCGAAACCATCGCTCCCGGCGTTTATCTGTTAGCTGAAAATGCGATGGACACGGCGGCGGACGTTCTTCGCGGCGCCGGAATCGATATAATCGCGCGCCGCCATGTTAAAAGTCAAAACGCTGCAATGACAAGCGGCTATTTTCCGGCGCCGTCATCGTATAACGAAATTGAACTTAACTTCGCAAGTAAAAAATATTTTACATTGGATTCGAAAACTACATCAAAAACCGACGGCCGCGCTACTGTCCTTACGGCGAATTTTCAGGCTATACTGGGAAAAATGTCTCTGGGCGAAACAGAAAGGCAGGAGCTTTCCGCGAGAATTAACAGGCGGCTTGTGCTCTGCGAAGCGCAGTTAAAGGAAGCGGTTGTCCGTTACGAGAAACTTGAAGCGCGTCATATGGATTACGCGGGAAAGCAAAATATCGCAAAGCAGGCGATAGCCCAGCAGTCGCCT
>LIUI01000029.1:24218-24769 GCA_001462235.1 Fibrobacteria bacterium GUT307 | reverse complement strand
CGATGAAAGTATTTTCGGCATTCCACGCGCGCTGGAAAAAGGAGAGGGGGATCTTATGCTTGTCGTAATTCCCGCGGGCAAACAGGATGTTATGCGCATACCGCTTGCGAAGATCAGCCTTTTGCGCAGAATAAAAAAATCTATATTTGAAAAATAAGGGAGAGATGAAATATGCCATTATTGCCATTCACACAATTTCACGCGGCGGAAAGCCAGCAGTCGGAAATAAGCCAGGCAAAACTCGCGGTTCTAATCGACGCGGACAATACCAAACCTGCAATCATTGAGGGACTTTTAAACGAAGTCACAAAATACGGAATCGCCAGCGTAAAGCGAATCTACGGAGACTGGACAAGCACCAACCTTCGTTCATGGAAGGACAAACTGCTGCAATACGCAGTACAGCCGATACAACAGTTTTCGTATACATCGGGGAAAAACGCGACAGACTCCGCGATGATCATCGACGCGATGGATCTTCTTTACAGCGAAAAACTCGACGGCTTTTGCATCGTGTCGAGCGACTCCGATTTTACCCGCCTTGCGGCGCG
>LIUI01000029.1:23968-24096 GCA_001462235.1 Fibrobacteria bacterium GUT307 | reverse complement strand
GCGCGTCTTCGCGAAAGCGGCCGCCTCGTATACGGTTTTGGAGAGAAGAAGACGCCGCGCGCCTTTGTATCGGTATGCGATAAATTTATTTACACGGAAATACTTGACAGTCAGGAAGAAACCGAAGA
>LIUI01000029.1:23853-23957 GCA_001462235.1 Fibrobacteria bacterium GUT307 | reverse complement strand
GGAAGAAACCGAAGATGAAGACAATCGCGCGCCTGTCAAACAAAAAAAGGAATTCAAGGTAGACAGAAAACTTTTAAAACTGTTACGCGACGCGGTAGACGACA
>LIUI01000029.1:0-23845 GCA_001462235.1 Fibrobacteria bacterium GUT307 | reverse complement strand
GAATCAGGCTGGGCCTACCTCGGCGGCGTCGGGCAGAAGATCAACAACCGCTCCACAGATTTTGATCCGCGCAACTACGGTTTTAAAAAGTTAGGCGACATGTTCCGCGCCATCCCTCAATTTGAAATCGAAGAAAGGCCCCGCGCCAACAGCTCAGGGCGGCTGTTGTACATCAGGTGGAAGAAGAAACGGTAAAAGATTTCCAACTATCCAAAAAGTAACAACACTTGTTGACCAATACAGTGGTTTTATGGCTTTCCAAATTAGAAAAAATATCTTGAATTTCCAGAAAAAACAGACCTGTCTTTTACATAATGCAAATAGATCATTAGAGTTCTTTGAAATTGGCTATTCATTGATCTGTATGGTATTATTTTAGTAAAGGAGAGCGTAGTGATGAAAAAACTGAATGTTTTTCTCTTTGTGTTGTTGTTGGTTTGCATTGGCTGTACACGGCAGGAATATCAGAACGCGATGCGAGCTGATGGGCTGGAAGTGGAAGTGTTCCCACAGTTGGGGCATAGTTTGATAATTTCTTCTATAGCTTTTAGCCATGATGGAAGCAAAATTCTTTCCGGTTCATGGGACATGACTATTAAACTGTGGGATACGACAACCGGGCGGGAAATTAGAACTTTTTTCGGTCATAATGGTTTTGTTAATTCTGTGAATTTCAGTTCTGATGGGAAGTATATTATTTCTGGTTCTGATGATAAAACGATCAAGTTATGGGATTTAGCAAACGGACAGGAAACAACTTTTTCCGGACATACTGATAGTGTTAGGTCAGCGTGTTTTAGTTCTGACAACAAGCAAATACTTTCCGGTTCTTATGATGGTACTATTAGACTGTGGGATATAGAAAGCGGTAGCATAATAAAGACTTTTCCCGAGCATACAGGAAGTATTTTATCAGCGAGTTTCAGTCTTGATGGGAAACAAATTCTTTCTGTTTCAGATAATGGAACATTAAAATTATGGGATATAGAGAGCGGCAAAGAAATTAGAACTTTTTCTGGGTATACAGATAATTATATATCAATAGCGAGTTTTAGTTCCGATGGGAAGCAAATTCTTTCCGGTACTCATAACAACATTAAATTATGGGACACGACTAAAGGTCAGGAAATAAAAACTTTTTCTGGGCATACTGACAATGTTAAGTCAGTGTGTTTTAGTCCTGACAGCAGACAAGCGCTTTCCGGTTCTGATGATGGTACTATTAAACTGTGGGATATAGAGAGTGGTCAGGAAATAATGGCTTTTTCTGGACATAATAGTTCTGTTACATCAGTAAGTTTCAGTCCTGATGGAAAACAAGTTCTTTCTGGTTCCTGGGACATGACTATTAAACTGTGGGATACAGCGAGCGGTCAGGAAATAATGACTTTTTCTGGACATAATAGTTCTGTTATATCAGTAAGTTTCAGTACTGATGGCAAGCATGTTCTTTCTGATTATAAGACTATAAAATTGTGGGATACGACAAGCGGTCAGGAAATTAGGTCTTTTTCAGGACATACAGGTAATGTGTGGTCAGTAAGCTTCAGTCCTGATGGCGATCGAGTCCTTTCCGGTTCTGAAGATGGGACAATAAAACTGTGGGATACGAAGAATGGGCAGGAAATTAGGACTTTTGCCGGGCATATAGGAGATATTGGCCCAGTAATATTCAGTCCTGATAGCAAGCAAGTTCTTTCTGGTTCTGCTGACAGGACATTAAAGCTGTGGGATACGGAGAATGGTCAAGAAATAAAAACTTTTTCCGGACATACAAGAGGCGTACGGTCAGCAAGTTTCAATCCGAATGGAACGCAGATCCTTTCCGGTTCTGAGGACGGTACCGTAAAACTATGGGATATTATGAGCGGTCAAGAAATCAGAACTTTTCCTGAATTTTTATATAGAGTTGACT
The DNA here is from genome assembly GCA_001462235.1 of Fibrobacteria bacterium GUT307. GTDB lineage: Bacteria > Fibrobacterota > Fibrobacteria > Fibrobacterales > Fibrobacteraceae > Fibrimonas. The sequence continues at coordinate 21,930 of LIUI01000029.1, read as the reverse complement.
CGGTATGTTTTAGTCCAGATGGAACGCAGGCCCTTGCCGGTTCTTTTTTAAGAATTATTAAAATGTGGGATGTGGCAAGCGGTCAAGAAATCAAAACTTTTTCTGGGCATACTGGTTGGGTTTTGTCAGTAAGGTTCAGCCCTGATGGAAAACAAATTCTATCTGGTTCCAGTGATAACACCATTAAGCTGTGGGATGCAGAGAGTGGTCGAGCAATCAGAACTTTTTCCGGACATACAGGTTGGGTTATGTCAGTAAATTTTAGTTCTGATGGCAATCGAGTTCTGTCCAGTTCATTTGATGGTACTGTCCGTCTTTGGGATGTAAAAACCGGCAATGAAATAGCACGATTCATCTCCTTCACAGACGGCGAATGGATCGTTATCACTCCCGATGGTTACTACAACACTTCCCCAAGAGGCGATGAACGCCTTAACGTCCGTATCGGCAACGAAGTCTACGGCATTGAGCAATTTGCTACCGCTTTTTATCAGCCGGAAGTTGTACAAGCCCGCTTGCAGGGCAGGACAGATCCGCCAATCGTTAGATTACGCGGAGACATCAGACAGACAACCGTGCCGCCAGGGGTGGATATTGTTGTGAAAAATCAGGACACACTTACAGATACCGCCGAGCTTGACATAACCATATTCGACCGTTTCAAATCAATCAATAAAATTGAAATTGAGATAATCGTGAATGGACGCCTGCTCGGCGAAAATGAACTTAATATCGTTAAAACAAAAAGTATTAAATCCAGGCCTAATCATCTTTTGGTATCGTCCAGAGAACAAAATTTGAATTTTACCATACCGGTTAAGCTTGAACCTGGTCTCAACCACATTGAAGTCATAGCCAGGAATGATTTCAGCTACGGTATCAGGAGAACAATACTCAATGCATCTGAAACAAACACAACACCGAAAGGCAGCCTTCGGATTCTGGCTATCGGCGTAAGTGAATATAGAAATGATTCCAGATACAACCTGGAAAACCCTCCTTATGACGTGAGGCAAATTGTCAGGTCTTTTCAGAATCAGGGAGGAGAAGGAAAACGTTTCGATCAGGTATACGTCAGATCCATATCTGATGATGAATTAATCAAACCTACAAGACAAGCGATACTTTCAAACCTGCGTGAGTTTACAAAGCAAGCCGGATCATATGATACTGTACTGGTTTTTATTTCCGGGCACGGGAATGTTAAAGACGGGGAATATTACTTTCTGCCTTCGGACACGGTTTTTACCGGAGATGGCAGTTTTGAGCCAGGAAGCAGTGTGAACATGGAGGAGTTAAGAAAAGCGCTGGATGTACCCGGGAGAAAGATAGTGTTGTTGGACACTTGCTATTCCGGTGACGTTGGCATAAACAATCATCTTGTGAGGACACTGATGAACCGGAGTACAGTGGTGTTTACCGCGAGTCAGGACGGTGAGAAAGCGTACGAGAAAGATCCGTGGGGAGGATTTTTTGCGTATAGCATAGCGGAAGGTATAAGAGGGAAAGCGGAAAGTACGGATAACGGCATATTAATACGCTCGTTAGGTGAATATATAACGGCGCGAGTGAGCGAATTGGGCAGGAGGTATGACAGACGACAGCAACCGATGAAGTACATCCCTGATGGTTATCAGAATTTTATTATCAGTATGATTGAGTAGGGTGTATCCTGATAGGAAATTTATCATTTAGTACATAAAGATAGTCATCAACATTATCTTTATATTTATAGTTTTGTGGAATAAGTTCTAAGGCGCTTATTGCCATTTCCAGCGAGGCGGTAGTCTCATGTTTTTGATATTGCCGCCAGCACAGGATACCTTTTGCAAAATAAGCGTCATAGTTTCCTGAATCAAGCTTTATAGCTTCATTAAAATCTTCAATTCCAGCTTCAAAATTTTCATCAAGGGTATATGCTACACCCCGGTTTATATATAAGTCCGCATTTTTTTCATCATTTTGAATCGCTTTGGTAAAATAATCTATATAATAATCAATGGTTGCTTTATTGATAGTAACCTCACTCATTCCCGCTCTTGCTGTAGCAATAGACGGCGACAAAAGCTCCATTCTTATACTTGATGAGAAAATTCTGTCATCCACTAAAAGTTTTCCCTGTGCCGCTAAACTTGAATTTGTTAACTCGTTGCCAAATTGAAGACCTGTTCCTCTATTTAAAACTAAATTACTTAGTAAGACCCCTAAAAGAAAAATAAGCACGCAACCGACAACAGCAGCAACCACTTTCATCTCTTTGGAAGCTATGGGAAAAAATCTACGGGCATTATTTTGAGAGTCAAATCTTCTAATTTTCGCATTCGGGGTAATGATATCTTCTTCTATCTTTTCAATGGGAAGGCCCGCGCTGATAAATCCACGGCAATTCACCGCCATAGCATAAAAAGCTTCGTTGTAAACCAGAGCAGTAAGCAGCAGTAATTTGTAATTTTCAAGAACTTTTACAGAATTATATTCGATTTTAGTTAATCGTGTCTGTTCACGATATTTTTGAACAACTTCATCTTCTTCACCAGATGAAAACATATATAACAAGGCTAAAACCTTTTCCTTATTATTGCCTTTCAAGTAAAATATTTCATCAATGTGGTCTATTTCGTTTTTGTATTCGATACTATATTTATATAACGCCGCAAGCGATATACCGAGTTGCTTGCGAATTGCAAAAATATGTTCATCTTTCATGTCTTACTCCTCATAATTATCAACAAACGTTTTCATTGAAATCTTAAATTGTTCCCTTAATCTATTGTCTAAAGGTATGCCTAATGCCACTTTACATAGTTTATCAAACAGAAGCTTTATTGAATTTTCAGTTATAATAATTTTGTTGGCATTATACCTAAATCGATATCTTTCATTCTTAAAATGTTCAGAAATTAAATATTGAAATTTTTCCCCCTTGGATCCGTCCAATAATTCCTTGAATTCTTCCTGAATGTGAATAGTCAAGGATAATAAATCTTCATTAAATTTTTGCTTTTCGTCTTCAATGGTTTCAAAGAAAGAAGAGCCGTATTTCCCGTCCTTGTCTTTTACAGGCTTATCTCCTTCTATAGGAAAATTATCTTTTAGGAACAATCCCTTAATTATTTCCAGGCTATCCTTAAATAATTCACGAATAGATTTATCCTGAATTGCCCAAAAAAGAAAAATAACTTTTGCTTCATATGATTTATTTTTTACATTTTTATATTCTGCCCGTATTTTATCATATTTTAATAAGTTTGTTTTATCATTGATATGCTTATCAATTTTTTCCATGTAGTTTTTAATGTTTACTATTTCATCATGATCATAAAGATTCTGATGATTTACATCATGAACAGTCTTTTTGAATTTAGAGACTCCGCCTTTTAGCCGTTTAGTTAAAGTTTTCTCATCTTTGGGAATATATTCTGATATTCCATCAGGCAAACTGTCAAGGATTTCCTTTGCATACTCATTTCGATGGGATTCCCACTCGTCTTCCAGCTCGGAATCTTCTGTAGGCCATCTGTGATTTGTATATAAATACTGCTTTCTTTGAAACCATTTTTCATTTTCATTCATACTGGTAATGACACTATCTATAATTCCGTTATGGAGCAGTTTGCCGTTTTGTTCTCCACCATAAAGAATTTTTGACCCTTCTTTCAGTAGATTATTAATATTGAAGGTTTCTAAAGTAGCTGGAGCGACTTTATCAAACCCCAATCTTAATAAGGTATACATCCCATGTGCAAAATGCTTGAATGCATCAAAGACATTCGAAGGTTTTTGAAAAATAATATCTGAAAAATCCCAGCATTCCCATACAGGATTACCTTTATCATATTTCAATAATCTTAAAAACTCATCACGAATGATATTTTTTCTTTCTTCAATTTTTAAATTAAATTCTTCCTTTTCTTTTTTTGATAATCCTTTCGAATCCAGTAACTTTTCTACTTGTGGTAATGAAGAAAATTCTTTCCAAAATTCATCATTTTCTCTATCAATAAAAAATTTAATAACATCCGCAATCCCGTCTTCATCCTTCGCTTCACCTGCATTCCAGTACTTAAAAAAATCCTTGTGAAAAAAACGAGAATATTTACTGCGAGCCATAGCCACTAAATCCAGTGTCCACTGCCCGCCAATAAAATGGACGAAATTCTCAATATACAGATGGTGTTTCTTATCAATATTATCCCATTTATTAAGGTTGTTATTTGAGAAAAATTCCACTTTAGGAAAATAGCCCCTTAAAAGGAGAGTAAGATCATTCCAGGGAATTCTCAAGATACACCTCTGTATTAATTTAAATTGACGGTTGTCATCAGGCAAAATAATAATAACTGGACGTATCTTGTTTGTCAATATAAAAGATTTATCAAAATTTTTCATTTATATACCAGCCATACTAATATATATGTAAAAAACACGCCATGTTTTTTAGAACATCATGTAAAAAATACCTAATTAGGAACCATACAAGGCTAATCCCGGCTCAGAAAAAATATTTACAAAAAGACAAAAAATTTAGTTAACTTTTTTACATTATTCAAGCAGGGGGTAAAGTATGAGTAGGTTTAAGATTTTTCTGTTTACATTTATGCTGGGCGCCGCGGTGATACTGCCTGCAGATGAGAATCTACTGCTTGACGAGGCAATAAAAAACGGTCTTGAGCAAATCCGGCTGTTATTGCTTCAAAAGCCGCGAGGGGCAACGGTTGTTTGGCTTACGCTTTCCAATCCTTTTTTGGAAGCGGAAGAGTATGCCAGAACAAAGATCGCGGAGCTTACGCCATTATTTCGCGGAGATGGGGCAATAAACGTATTGGACAGCGCGAGAGCCAGAGCAAACGCCAATGTTCAAGCCGGCACATTTTTGACGGAGGATGAAGGCAAGGAGCTTTTCGAAAAACTTCCGGGCTGCGATTTTGTTTTGCTTGCAAAAATTGATGAAGAGGGTAATTTTTCAATCCAGGAAGCCTCCGGCGACGCCTCTCTTGTCTCCGAAGTGCAATTTGAGCTTGACGAAGAATTCTTTCGGTTGATCGACGGTTATAGAAAACCTTTTATGCCGGAATCTTCTTTGGTTCAGCTTACCGGGGAGATCAACGCTATCGCTTATTCATCGGATTACAAAATAGTGTTTGCCGGTTTAAAGAACGGCATGATCGTAAAAGCCAATGCCGCATCTAAAACTATTCTGTCTAATTTGCGTGAAGCGGGCAGCAAAGTGAATGATCTTGCAATTATAGATGATTATATTTTTGCCGCCACTGATACAGGTTTGATGCTTGTTAATGATCAGGGCGAAACGGTATTTGACGCGGAAGCAAGCTCCAATGTGGTTTGTACAGGCGCGACACAGTTAATTATCGCTTCATTCAGAGGCCGTATAAGCGTGTTTAATACAAGCGGCATAAAGCTGATGGATTTTTCTGATGTCAGAGGGACGGTAAAAGACATGGAATTGTCTGTGGATGAAAGAACCATCTACGCAATCGATGACAGCGGGCTTGTGCAATGGTCTGTTTTTAACGGAGAGAGGGTTAAAACTTTTTCTGGCAGGTATAACGCCCTTTCCGTGAGTCCGCGCGCAGATTATATTGCAGTTGCGTCTAACAAGGAAATATGCTTCACGGATGTAAACTTGCAGAAGAAATTTTCTTTTCTTCCGGCAGAGTTGGGAGAAGCCGACATTAGGTCATTGGAGACAAGCAGCAACGGACTTATGCTTCTCTGCGGCGCATCTGATGGCAAGATTTACAGCTTTTTGGCAAGCAGTGGAAAATTTGTCCATACACTTAACGCGCATACAGCTTCGGTAAACTGCCTTGCCTATGACAACAATGACAATTTTGTGTCGGGATCAGATGATAGCCGCTTTGGCGTATGGGCCGGTTATCGCGAACCTTCAGCGAGAATGACGTTGGTAAATCAACTCGACACGGACGCGGCGGTTCAAATTAATAGCGGGGGTGTTATCTATTCCGTTCCTTCAAGACAGAGCGTAAGCATAGTAGTGCCGATTGGAACGACAGCAATTGAAGTTATCCGTCCAAACACGGCGGTCATTGACAGCAGATCGTTTACATCAACGTTAAGTTTTCAGCAAAACGAAAACAAGCGCGTGTTGATAACGAACTCTCCAGGGTTCCTCGACGCTGACGACAAGAACAGGTTAGTTCCCAGGCTGATTTCATTTAACAACAATCAGATCTATACCGCTTATTACGCTCAGGTTCCCGGCCTTGTCGGGCCATTACAAGCGCGGGTTTCCGCATGGAATCTTAACGGCCAATATATTCAACAGGGCGGTAATAACGAACAACATCAGAGGGATATTACAGGAATCATTTCGACTCAGGATGGAAACACTTATTCGGTTAGCAATGATCATTTTATCAAAGTATGGAAGGGAGGAGAACTTGTTACTACGCTTGATCATGGCGAGGCAATAGAAGCTGTAGACGTTTACGGCGACTTTCTTTTGACGTCAAGTTTTCATGACCTAAAACTATGGCGAAGGCAGAATTTTGAATTGCTTCTTTCCATAGAGGAGGCGGGATTGGCAGGCTTCGATCATACCGGCTCAATTATCGCGGTCAGGGATGATGACAATACGCTTGTCCGTTATGCGCTTGACGGACAGCAGTTACCTGTAGTTTTTCCTGACGAAGCATCACCAATGATAAATTTCTCCGAACCGATCATCGGGCTTAAGCGCGGTCATGATAAAACGATTTGGGTAATACTCGCTAACGACACAATCCAAATACGGAACACACTGGCGCCCTTTGAAATTCCCGGAACCTGCGCGTTATTCATACGCGGCATGATACTGACCGGCAACAACGACGGCTCTTTTGGTCTCTTCGATGCACATAACGGGAGACGTCTGCCCGGCCTTGGTCTTCCCCGGCATGACAGGCGGGTAAATGATCTTGCCGCGTTAAGCGACAACCTTTTTGCCAGCGCCGGCGAGGACGGGTTAATCATGACGACGGATATAATAAACGGAAGAGTTCTACAGAAAGCGTACCTTTATCAGGACGGGACTCAAATGTCAATTAAACGTAACAACATGTTCAGAGGCGACGATGTCCATTTGGTCTGGAGATCGGGTAACACGATCACAACGGTGCCGTCTTACATTCTAAGCGGCTCAAGGGAGAACTAAAATGAAAAAAATAGTTGTTTTTACTTTATTAGCGTTTTCATGTTTATTACTGGCAGCCGATGATTCGCCAATACCATTTAAAACGATGGATAATGCCGTACAGAATATTTTGTATAATGCAAACGGCGCTCTTTACGCAATCAATCATGGCGATACAATCAGCGTTTTTGATGTTCATAATAATATGGTCTCGTCAATTAATTGCAGCGCGAATGCTTTTTGCTGGCTTGGTGACGATACTCTGGCTATAGCTGTAGAAAGCAGCATTTTTATTTACAGTAACGTTGGCGCCAATCCTGTCCGCAGTGGAACTATCAGAGCCGATGACAGGGTAACCGCTCTTGCATCCTCAGGCTGGAAGCTTTTCTACGGAACCGTAACCGGCGGAATATACTCTGTAAATGTTAGTAACCGTAGTTATGCGCCATCCAATCCGGAATTGATCGGTTATGCCAAAACAGAAATAGCAATACTTTGTCCAAACGGATACGCGTTGCTCGTTGTTCCAAAAAATGATCACCCGCGTGTTTACAGACTGGAAAACGGAATACTCGAAGCCATGCTTGTTCAGGAAAATTACAGTCAAATAACCGCTGCTGAAATTAGGCCGAACACAAATCAGATCAATGTCGCGAACGCCGCCGGTGAAATACTCGAATTCACATTGTCTTCAGGTTATGCAGTACGCCGGCCTGAAAAAACCATTAAGCTGGATCAACCTGTTTACTCTCTTTCGTGGGACAGAGCAGGTCGTTATTTAGCCGCAGGGCTTAACGCGAAGTTTGCAATTATCGACCACAATAAAAAAGATGATGAAGCAGGCTATATCTCGAATTTCACCGGATACATTGGAGGATCTGTAAACGCGCTGAGCCGCTCGCCTGCCACCGGCAGTTATATAATTGCGTCCGGCAAAAATCTTTTCGAACAACGCGGAGTAGACGCCGGTACATTGCACATTCGCTGTGCAAGTAATTCCAGCGCAAGCGCCAACTTTACTCTTGCTTATACTGCCAACAACAGAATAGAAAAAGCAACGGCGTCTTTTTATAACGGCGGCTATTATGAGTGGCGTGTACCCGCGGGAGAGGCGGCATTTTCTGTCGCAGGCGGGAGTTATGAGTATTCCGGCGAGTCAAACATTACTGTAAGCGCCGGATCAATTACAGAGATTCTGATTCATGTTAGACAGATTCCGCCGGAAGAAATTCCTGAAGCGCCGTTAGCTGCAACTCCGCCTGTCGCGATAATAGCCTCAGGCGGGAATGTTATCGCGGCGCATCAAAATTTCCTGAGCTTTTGGATAAAAACGTCCAACAATTGCGTCTTTGTACCAACTGCCGGAACTCCTCATCTGCTTGCGGGAAACAACGGCATGATTGCCGCGGCTTTTGGACAGGCGGTTTCTGTCTACAACAGCCGTGGTAATCGTCAATATACCGTTGAGCTTCCTGTCAAAGCAGATTCAATGGCAGTTGCGAATAACACTTTGGCTGTTGGAATCGGCAACGAACTGACGGTTTTTAATGGCGGCATATTGAGTTTCAGAATGCCGGTGGAGTTGTCAATAAAGCATCTGGCTATATCGGCGGATGCAAAAACAGTTTTAGTTTTAACAGAGCGATCATTGTCCCGTGTAGACCTTGATACAATGCAAAAACAGAGTCTCCCGTTGAATAGACCGGCGCCCTATAAATACGCGGCATATAGCGAGAGATACATCGCGGTCCTTTTTGAAGACGGCTTATTGCAGCTTGTTGACAACTCTTCCGCAAGCGTAGTTCGTGAATATCAGGCAACTAACGCGATATCTGTTGAGTTTCAGGGTGAAGAAATTGTGTATGCAACAGAAAACAGCGTAAAATTTTTAAATCGTGTAACTGGAAGCATTACGAGTGATATTCCTTTGCCTGGCAGACGGCATGCGCTTATTTCATCGCAGAACATAGCTGTTATTGATAATGCCATCGTAAAAATTTATTCAGGCCGCAGCGAAACAGGACAACTTGTTACAGATGGGACAAACTGGTGGTTCAGGAATTCTGTTAATGGAAGCTATACTACCCGCAGTAATACGGGAGGTCAAGCTGCGCTGCCTTTTTAATTGCTAATCTGATCACATAAATTCTGTTTATGTGATCAGATAAGGAGGATTGTATGAAGAGGATAATGCAAATAATTTTGGCGATCTATTGCGTATTATTTCCGGGAACATCGGTAACTTTAGCCCAGGAAATGCGTATCGGTTTCTGTGTTTTTTCTGATTCTGCGGAAGATATCATCGCGAGACTTTCATTGCATGGAATTCCACATGATGGTTTATATGGAATCTTTGAACAGAATCAGTTTCCGGAAATTATCAATATAATCCAGTCAAATTATGTTGAAAACGAGAGAACAGGAACAAGTACGGCGCTTCTCGACACGGTAGAGGCAAAAATTAACGCCTTGTTAAATGAAATATACCCGGAATACATAAGGGAAGTGATCGTCGTCGTTGTTACGGATGGAGAGGATACGGTATACATGAACAGCGCGAGAAACAGGAAACTGACTCAAATAAAGGGACTGATACGGAGAGCTTCAATGGCTCCGGTAAGCATCAGAATGCTGGTAATTGAAGCCAGAACGTCTGACACAAGATATGACGAGCCTGACCGGAGCGGATTGGATGTGTTAAAGGCCTTATCTGTAAACAACGGTGAAGCTTTCTACCAATTGCGTGATCTTGACAGACAAGAATCCGCGTTAAACGACATGCTAAACAATCTTGCGACAGGAAACAACGCGGTTTACTGGATTTTCGACAACAGCAGAAGCCTCGATATGCCGCTCAAGAAAAAAATATCTTCCGCTGTTGAGAAAGCTGTACGTCGTTTGTTTTTTGGAATTAGAAACGAGAACGGACTTGTCTTTGTTCCAGGTGTAAAAAGATTCCGTATAGGTGACGACAGGTACGGCGACTCATATCCCGCGCATTTTATAGAAGAGATACCGGATATTTTCATGAGTTCAAGTCCTGTTACGGTTCGTGAGTATCTGCAGGTTATGGATATCCGAACAACTCGCTATCGTTCTTCTGATTTGGACAAACCGGTAACTGTCTCGTTTTATCAAGCGGCTGAGTTTTGCAACCGTAAAAGTTTACTTGACGGCAAGATTCCTGTTTATACAATCGAAGACGGTTATGTGCAAATTAACCTCTCAGCCAACGGGTACCGTATGCCCTATGAGTGGGAATGGGAGTACGCGGCGGCAGGGACTGTTCTTTCACGCGAATACGCGGTTTTCGATACGCGCGAACTTCTTTCGATAGAGAGCGTACTGCCAAATGCGAAAGGTTTGTTCATGTATTCGGGCGTTCGTGAATGGTGTTCCAGTTTTAATATACCGTATGCCGTCGATGGAACGGAATTTATTGATTACCAGCCCGTTAGCGGTCATGAAATGGTTACAAGAGGAGCGGCTTTCATGGAGCCGCCGGGGAATCTAAGACTGACAAGACGATCCTACAACCACCCTGATTTTAAGGATAACGGGTATATTGGTTTCAGGATCGTATGTTCAGCCAACTGATTTTATGGAGGAAAAGATGAAAAAGATTTTAGTTATTTTATTGTTATCATTGTCGTTATCCAAAACATTTTCACAGGCTTCTTTGTTACGTGACATTGTCTGCGTGGTCACGGCAGGATATCAAAACAGCATGGCTACAGGAAGCGGTTACGTCGTTAACACGGTAGACGGCGTAAACATGATCATCAGCAATCATCATGTGGTATCCAACAGCCGCCGGTTTCGTGTCATTTTCTATCCGAATGAAGGGCCGGAAAAAGTTTTTAATTCTGTCCGTATTGCCGGCAGGCTTCCTGAATATGACATTGCGATTCTTGCATTTGCCGGCGATGAAAAAGTTTTTTCTCAAGGTCTTAAGCTTGACTTAAGCCCGCCGGACGACGGAGAACAGGTCTGCGCCGCGGGATACCCAGGCGGAAGCTGGTTATATTCAGAAGGCATGGTTTCCAACCGCAGAGCTTTAGTGCGTTTAAGTTCTTCATCCGGTATTAGCCAGCCTTTTATTCAACATTCTGCCTTGATTCATGAAGGGTCGTCCGGCGGCCCGCTGCTTGTAAAAAATCCGAACGCGCCATACGGCTATAGTGTTGTTGGAATAAACACGCTCAGAAACGATCATGGAATGTACTTTTCCATTCCGGTTTCCAGAATCATGGGGCTTCTCGACACAGTATGGAAACAATTTCACGAATATCATATGAGCAGCAACACAATGGAAACGGCTTTAAATCACATTTTAGAAGCTCCGGTCTTCGCTTCAATTAAATCACCTAACGAATCGTTTTGGATCCGCTTCCCTGCTGACGTTTCACACGAACTGGCAATCGAACTCGAAGCGACTGAAAACATACTGCTGGAAACACATGATGAGCAGGGAACTTTTATCAGTTCTGTTTCCGGCAGGAATATTCGGCATGGTATAAAAGGAGAGACAGGCGGCATATATCTGAAAGTCAGCAGTCCTGATATCAGGTTTTGGTCTACATTCAGGTTAAAAGCAAGGCTTTTACAGGAAGGTGAGATAATTATCAATACTGCCGCGATGTAGAAAAATTTTGTATCGGTCCGTTCATTGGAATGGGCCGATACATATTCTGTAAAGGAAGAAGCAAAAATTAACGTTTAACAAGCGCCAATCTGTTTATCACTGACGGGAAATTATCGAAATCTGTTCTGTCTTCAACGATGATATTACCCCCTGCTTCATACCCTGCGATTGCGTTTTTGATTCCTTCGATGTAGTTATATCCCTGTTTTCTGAAAATGAAGAAGAACTCGCGGAATCCGCGTGGATTTGACTGAAAGAGCAGATTAAAAGTATTTGTTTTATCATCGTTCAGCCATTTATTGATCCTGCGATCCAACTCAGCGAGTATTTCGTTCTTTGAACTGGAATTATACCGCGCCAGAATACCGGGAAACGGCCAATCGCTTTTATCTGTCTCAATGATCGCTGTTTCCTGACCGGCATAATTAGTGGATAAATAACTAAATACGGGAAAAGGTGATTTGAGGTACTGGTAATGAAGGATATCCTCGGAGTTCCCCGCTCCCTTTGGAGTAAAAAAAAGACGATAATCGTTGCTGCCTGTCTGTGAACGCAGATCATCGATCCAGTACAAGGTATCTTCATGGTACATTTGTTTTAAAACTTTATTTCCATCACTGTCAGCATAGATTACTAAGTGATCGTCGCAGAAAGGAGCAACGTTGGAGATAAAGCAAAACTTCTGTTCATTTCCATTTCTTCCCCGCAGTAAAATTGGAAGAAGTCTTCCTTTGGGATTACTGTCCAGGTATTTGAAAAATGCCGCTTCCTTTGTGGCTTTTTGTACTGTAGAAGGCAGTTTATCATAGTCACTCCTGGAAATAATCTCAATGTATGGCGACAATGGATCGATATCCAATTCATAATGTTTCGGCGCATCTTCTTTTTTTATTCCCAAATCAAAGAGGAGTCTTTCAAAATGGCGCAAAAACCGCGACTGGAGATAAATCAGATTAAAATTAAAATTTTCAATGGAGATGGTTTTCGTCTCAGAAGCTTTTCCCTGAATTTGTACATATTGCTTAATTATTGATGCGGCCTCTTCCCTTTGAAAAAGCGAATTAGTAAGCAAAGCCCCGTCGGCTTCACTTTGCGAAAACATTTCTTCACAATCTTCCAATGTTATTGCATTATTCATTTTTTTCCTCCTTAAAGTTTATTCAAGGTTTGCGTGTTTCATGACAAGTTCGCACATGTCAAGCTTTTTTCTTTCAATGATCATTTTGCAGGCCATGTCACCAAAAAGCATTACAGCCTGTTCAAAAAGTGATGTCATTGGCTGGCAAGAATCAATCTCATCTTCAAGGCGCAGTTTTGTTCGTACCGGTATTCTAATCATTAAGTCGGTAATTGGTTTTAGTTCGCTGTCCGGATTCGATCCAATATGAACAATAAAGGCGCCTATTGACCTTGCTTTTTTCGCAATCACCAGCGGAAAAATTGAAGCTCCGGATCCGGAACCAACTATGAGCATATCCCGTCCGGTAATTGGCGGCTCGGTTATTTCTCCGACATAATGAGCGTCAATGCCAAGGTGGGCCAGTCTTTTTACCATTGACTGCAAAGAAAGAAAAACGCGTCCTACGCCAATAACGAAAACTTTTTCAGCCAACAATAATTTGGTTAAAAATTCTTCAACACTTTCGTCATGGATAGAATACAATGCTCTTTTTATTTCATCTAACACAGTCTCCATTGTCTCTTTGTACATATTAGACGCCATTTTATACCTCCTTGAAAGAAATTAGCGAGTCACGCAGCTCTATTAATTCCGCAGCGGACTCCGCAATTGATTTGCGGTCCAGGCAGGATGTCCCGCAGACAAAAATATCCACGAGCTTCGCATACGATTGAATATTTAGACAAGAAACCCTTCCATCAATAATTATTTTTGTGTTCAAATTGCGATCATGAATAATTTTCCGGGTGTCAAATATTTTTCTTGACGCATAACTGACTTGTGTCTCGCTATTTATTTGGGCAAATCCAGGGTTTATTAGCATTAACAAAACGCTGTCGCATTTTTCCAAAACATAATCACAGACCGAAAGAGGCGTCGCCGGCTTTAACGCTATGCCGGTTTTTACTCCGGCAGATTTTATTTTATTGAGCGTAGCGTCAATATGAGGGCATGTTTCCGCGTGAAAGCAAATATGCTGTACCCCGATATTCAGAAGCTCATCAATAAAATAATCAAGATGTTGACTTTCCGCCATAACATGACAGTCGAAAAATAAATCTGTTGCCGCGCGCAATTGCCTGATAGTTTCAAATCCTAACGGCATACTCGGACTGAAATGACCATCTATCACGTCAATGTGAATCATGTTTATACCTTTTGATTCCAGAATAGAAATTTGATCCAGCAGATGACACATATCAAGGCATATCAAAGATGGTGATAGATTGCATTTTTGATCCCATGCTTCTTTTTTCATCTTAAACCTCCTCATTTTTCAACGCATCATAAAGCAATTTCTTTCCAAGACCGTACAATAAAAAGCAGTACGGTTCGTGGTGCAGGACAGCGCAGCTCAGGAAGAAAAGAGAAATTATTTTTTTTACTTTCTTCGCGTCATATCCATTTTTTTCCAGCCAGGCAAAATAATACTGTTCGCAATCAACAAGAATTTGCTTCCGGTAAAAATCGTACTTCAACTCATTATTTATCCATGTGGCAGCATAAGCTTCTTTGGCAATTACTTCATGGCTGATAACGAGGCCATGAACCAATTTTGACAAATCATAATACACATCAAAGATATTGCTCCTGCCAAAATTTTGCCGCCAGTCTATAAATTTAAATGTAGCATCACTTTCGTTGTAGATAATATTTTCAAAGTGAAGATCGCCATGCGCCCTGCCGGGAATACCATGCGTAAGGCTGTTCCAGTCAATCGTATTTAACATTTTATCCAGCGAAGGATAGCAGATTCCGTTTATTTTACCGGCATTATCACAACGATTGAACTTTTTATAAAACGCGTCAACCCTGTCAAGCGTTTTGGTTTTGTATAGCGTATAACAATCATCATGAAAGCTATTGCTTTCTTCGTTAGTCAATTCCCTCTCTTCCCAAAAGGTTTTCAGAAAATCAAGTAATTTTCCAAACAAGGGGAACGAGATATTTCTGGATATGGGGACTCCATCGACATATGAATAAGAATACATATGCGTCGTGTGGCCGGTTGTATCCGGAACATATCCCTTGAGTTCCAGCGCTCTTTGAATTCTGCCTGTGATAAATTCCGAATCTTGATGAAACTTAATCACTTTGTCCTCAATAAACCAAATTTCCTCATCTTGTTTTGGCAGGACGTTTGGTGAATCCGGCGTAATATAAAATTTTTTAGCGGTCTCAATATCTTTTTCATCTTCCAGATCAAAACCGGAAAACGGAATAGCTCCCATTCTCATTCTGAAAATTGATTGTATTTCGACCTTAACATCAAAGTATGATAATATTTTACTTCTCGTATGTGACGATCTCCAGAATCCTGCATAATCATTGATCCCAACAAGGCAAACATTACCCAGAGCCGGATTATCATTTATTCTTGTGTATCCGATCCAGTTACAGGTTAGCTTTGGGATTGCATCATGCATCAGAAATTTTGCAGAGCAAATGACAAACGGGCATTGCAGATAAGGCTTTGCCGCAATTATATTATCTGCAAGGGATTTTCCCTGACATAAAACATCAAGAAATTTAATTTTTCTTTCGGGATAGGCCAAAGAAACAAATTCTTCCAACGTTTTATTGGATGCAAGAGCGATGATTATTTCAGCTTCCTTGGGAAAGTTTTCGAGAATTCTTGCCAATACCGGTTTATTGTCAATATTGGTCAATAAGGCTGTTTTTTCATCATCAATAATCAGAATTTTTTGCCGCATATTTACCTCCATGGTTTTACCGGAATGTTTAAATATGTTTTAACCTCCTTATTTATCAATATGTAAAAGATTGATTAAAGATTTCCCGGATTTCACACTTTTTGTGAAAATATTTTTTGACTCAGGGCAGATTGAAGAGAATAGGGACAAGTACGCTTCTGTTGTCATTTTTTCACATCCGAGACGCAGTTTGTAGGGATCCCATCTGTTGGTTGAAGGACCAAAGTCCCACAGGGCAAATCCATTTTCAGCAAGGTAACGGGCAATAAGGATTAGATGAACTGTGCCGGCACATGATTCATCATGGTAGCCTGTGATGCTAATATAAATTTTTCTATCTCCAATTTCAATTATTATTCCCAAATCGCCGGCTACCAGTATTCCATCTTTGTAAAGAGCGACAGAAACAGCCCGCAGAAAAGATGTTTTCCGGTTCAGGGCAGTAAGAATGCAGCGGGTTGTTGGAAGGGACTCGTTTTCTTTTTCATAGTGCCTAAAAACAGAATCCATAATTGCCTTAAAACCAGAATCAAAAAGCAGCTTGTACCTGTGTTCCTGTTGTCGAAGATGCCTTTTATAAGTTTTACTAACATGAATGTTTTCAGGCCTTAGAAAAGTTCTGTCGCTGACGCCGGGAAAAAAGAAAACAACTTTTTTGATATCCCCATAGTATCCAGGGCAAAAACCGGCACATGCAAGTTTTTTATATGCATCTACACCTTTGTCGAGATGAGCCGATTCTATGAAGGTAACCAGTTCTCCGGAATCATACTCAGGATACCGCATCTCGACAGCTTTCCGGTAATCTTCCAGAGCCAATTCGTAAGCTTCCTTTTCTACATATATTCTGGCCCGGCTATAACGAAAGAAAATATTTTCCGGCTCAATGGCTATCGCCCTTGAATAGTCTTCCAGAGCATCGTTCCACATCTTTAGTTTCTCATAACTAAAGCCCCTGTTTGAATAGGCATTGGCAATAGTTGAAACTTTCAGGTCAATCGCTCTGGTATAATATTTAATTGCCAGCTCATAAGATTTACACTTATTGTGAAGCCACGCAAGGTTGTAACATACCTTGGCATTTTTAGGGTCAATTCGTCTCGCTCGCTCCAAATAATCGAACGCGTATGGAATATTTCCCATATCATCGTATATGCACCCGATGTTGTTTAATATATCTGCATTATGCGGATCATTGGCAAACAGTTTTTTATATATCTCAAACGCTTCGATGAATTTACCCGCATTGTGGAGTTCTATAGCATAATGAAATTCGCTTTGGTACATTTTTTCTCTCCTTCCAAAATTAAGCTGTCATTCTAAAATTACAGTTTTTATGCTGTTTCATATAAATAATATGTAAATAAATACATTGAATTTTACGGAAAACAAAAAATATTTGCGCTATTTCTTAAAACATTTTTACCTTTTGAAGACAAATTTTGATTTAACTTTCGAAAAAAGAACACGTTTTTTACATTAATGAGTTATGGAGACTAATTAATGGAACATTTATCCCCTGTTGAAGACATAACAAAACATAACTATTCCGGAAAACTTTTGATTGACGGCGATGGTAAAGCAGTGTTAAAATCAACAAGCAAATCACGGAGGATTAGGATGCCGGACATTCGTAGAAGGATTCTGCCAAAGATTTTACGCAAGCACTTTCCAAATGTTATTTTTAATGGATTCAAAAAATCTGCCACAAAAGGGTACGTTTTAGGGGAAATTTGTGATGAAATTGTTGGGACCATAATACCCTGGAATGGTGAATACTATCTGGATATTCCCGTTATGACGCGAAATCCCCTTTTTAAATATTTATTTCCAAAACAAGAAATTGTAATGAATTATGAAGAGGAACTGGCTGAACAAGAAGTGGAACTGACTAATCAAAATGATATTATTTATTTTTTTATAATGAAAGATGCTGAAAAATTTGGCGCTGAACTTAATTTATCCGCAGGACAAAAAATTGCCTCTGAGGTAATTTTGGCAGAGCAATTCAAAGAATATATGAAAAATATTTCCTGTATGTATTCTACTACTACCAATAATAAAGGAGAATTGGAAAAATTCTTTCTCTGGGATTTTTCAGGCCTGGCATATTATCACAGCACAAACTCGGTTTATGATGTTTTCGAAAGTTTTGCACATAGAAAATGCACACAATGTTTATTTGGCGTTGATTTAATAAAATTCTGGAAAACACTTGGCAGGCCGCCTGTCTCAGGAATGGCCGCAACAAGGCTTCCTGTCTATCATATCAACAAATATGGAAAAATATCAAAAAAAATTGCTGGTAATATAAAAAACATATCTGTTAATGATTTTGTTGAAAAAGGATGGGATGAGATAAAATGTAAAGAGCATATTCTTAAAACTTTAAACATTAATATAAATTTTGATGCAAGTATGAAAGAGGTTTATCATAGTTTTTGTATGCCTCTTTTGCATACAATCAAATGTATACGGATACCGGTTGAAAAACAGTTTGTTGCCTTTACCGAACTTGGAGAAGCTATAATGAATAATACATTATTGCGGGAAAAAAAAGTCGAAGACCCTATAAAGAAATACTTTAAAGCATGGAGAGAAATAATCAGCTATATTCTCGAAGGTACTTATAAAAAAGAGGGTAAATCGGTAGATATACACTGTCCTACCCCATTTGAAAAATTCATAAAACAGGCTGCGGGGTATATTGGATATAACAATGAAGAGCAATTAAAAGATTGGGAAAATAAACAAATTAAGCCAGGGGGAGAATTTATTGACGATGCGGGAGAACTTATACCAGTAAGATCTGTCCTATCTGGTGG
Organism: Fibrobacteria bacterium GUT307; assembly: GCA_001462235.1. Classification (GTDB taxonomy): domain Bacteria; phylum Fibrobacterota; class Fibrobacteria; order Fibrobacterales; family Fibrobacteraceae; genus Fibrimonas. The sequence continues at coordinate 3,413 of LIUI01000029.1, read as the reverse complement.
TAAGGGTACATTAATTAAAAATTGGTGGACAGAAATGTATAGTATTGTTTCTGGAGTAGAACAAACGAAGATGGATAGGATTGAGCGCGATGGCAGTGACGCTGATAAATTAAGAAAAATAAAGGAATTGATTCATTCTGATGTAAGCATAGAATATGTTTTCGAAAACAGGAAGGTAGCTATTGATGATCTTTGCAATACAATATCCCCCAGTGGTACAGATGAGGAATATGAAACTGAAGATGGTGACGTGAAAAATCAAAAAGAAGATAAAAAATTTTCTAAACCAGAAGATATGTTTATTGGTGAAGAATTAAAAAAAATTGTAATAGATTGTTTTATAGATGAATTCGATGAAGAAGAATGGATACAATTTATCCGGAAAGAAAACATCAACATATTATTTGAAGATCTGAGCAGATACCCGCCACGAAGTAAAGGGAGATTACCAATGGCAACAGACAGTAATCTTTTTATAAATTATTGCAGAATTATGCATATAAATATTAGCGACGCAAAAATCAGAACAAAAAAACATGGGCCATTTGCAATTAAAATGCAAAATATCACAGATTGTCTTGAAAACAAACTACAAGAAACAGGTTATAGGGGATAAAAGTATGGAATTAACTCAACGGGAAATACGGTTGCAATTTCTCAATTCAATTATGAAGGAAAACAAGGTTTCACTAAAATCAATTTATGATTGCATGGACAATAAAAAAAACGATATTGATACCATGGATCAAATATTTGATTCCGATGATGAGCTGTCTGTCAGAAAACGTCTGGTTTTGCTCTCCCTTATATCAAGAGATATTACCCAGGAAAATTTAAATTATTATTTAAATGTAGAACACATTAGTAAAGAGTTTATCGGGAATGGTATAAAAGATTATAAGGCGTTAATAATTTCCTCTCTTATGTTCAATAATCTATTCTTTATAAGTTCATGTAATTGGTGCGGACTTATTCAACGTGATGTAAAACGCTTAAAAAAAATCCAGGAACGTATTGGCATAAGGTTTGATCAATATTCTGAATATCTGGAAATGGAACAAAAAATTGCAATTCTTGCCGAAAAATATTCGTTTAAGAGTATCACTGATAGCGGTGTAACCAATATACCCCTGGAAATACACACTCCTGACATGCGAAACGAGCTAAACATTATTGACGCAGCCTATAACAAGGAATTAAAAGAAATTATATTTAAATGCCAAAGAAAAACCCAGGAGAAATCATTTATCTTATGGATTATTAATAAAAACAACCAATGCGAACCTTTCCCAATATGCCTTAGTCAGGATAATGCTGGAAATTTTTGCGGGCAACTGGAAGAAGAACTTCCTGAGTTATGTAAATTTATTTTAGATGAACTAAATATACAGAAACCTGATCAGAATGTTGAAAAAATATATATACAACTCACAGTTTTTAAAATTGAACAAGACCGTATCATTTATCACGACCCAAAACAGAAAGATATTGAGGTTTCGAAAGGAGCTGGCACAGGATATGAACAATTTCTCTGGATACCGGTGGAGCATAACGGTATCCGTGGAATACTCAGTTTTAGGGGAAATGATCAACATGAAGTTCAGTTGGTATTTATTTTCGATGAATTCCAAAAAATAATCCCTTTTGAATTAGAAGTCTATTTTACAACAAAACGTGATGATGAAAAGCATAAAATACCGGTACCAGCAAAATACAATGAATCAGATGAAAAGCTCAACTCAACTTTTATTAAATCTGATCCAAAGGATGGAGTCGGTATAGATTGGTCTGGTGGAATAAAAGGCGATTATACTATAGCGGTAATGCCTTTAAATATTCCCTAATTTTACGATATAAAACGGAGCTTATATGGCTTACTTGTTTGTGCCGTATTATAACAGTGAATTATCTGGTAAGTACCTGGAAGAAGAATTAGTTTCAGGGTATCTCCTTTATTCCATTGAACGTAAAGATGTACTGGAAAAAAAATGGACAAGCAGCGCAATATTAGCTCCATCAATTAGCAATAAATTTATAGACCTACAGATGTATTTTAAGAAACGTTATAAAAAAGATGTTGAATATCATGCGAGTTTTTATTTTGAAACATGGCATGAATTCCAATTGAGTAACGAAGAAGAAAGAAAAAAACAAAAACTGGAAAAAGGAAATATAACCATAAAAAACATCATACAAACCAATAAATCAATATTTCTGGGGATATTTTTAAAAGCGACAGAGCTAATACAGCAGTATGAATTCAAAGACGACTGGGATGTAATCTGCGTCACAGGAGATGTGGAATACGATAAAAAGGGATTGAGGCTTAAACCTGTTGAAGAAATATCAGATAAATATGAAGGTGAATTTCTAGCAGAAGCTAATAAAATAGAGTCTAAAAAAATAAAATTTTTATTTTTATATATTAACGAGAATGAAGAAGTAAAAGAAGAAAAAAATCAGGGGAAAAACGGTAATATTACTGTAAAGTGGTTTTCACCAAATGAGAAAATAGAAGTTATTAAAAAGTACCTTTTTAAGCCTTTTGATTGTGATTTTAATGATTTAACAGATGAGCAGTTGAAATATGTTAAAAATGATGGATATGGCTATTTTGCAGGATTGGGTTTTGAAGATATTGAGTGGAGCATATCGGAAGATACAGGCTGGCGTGGTTTTTTTATTCACGGTGAAGGAGGCAGCGGTAAAACTGCTACAGCCAAGGCAATAGCCCGTTACCTTCTTTGGCGTGGAATGATATCTGCTCCTGTCTGGATTTGGATAGATAATGATGATATAAAAAAAATAATCAACGAGGAAAAGATATCTGAAACAAAAAGTATAATAGATATAATAACAGAAAATATCATTACTATTATAAAAAAGCAGATTGTAAACAATCTTGATGAGCAGTATCTTATAATTATTGATAATATTACATTGAATAAAGATTACTTCTCACATATGATAAAGGCAATTCAAAAAGCATTGTTAATATTTAATAAAATTGAGCCATACCTAATTATTACGAGCCGGATTTACTATAATATTTCTCAATATATTGATGGCGTAAATTTGTACCCTATAGAACCACCCAAGCCAACCAATGATCTGCTCAATCCTCTTGTCAGAAAAATTGCGGAGCGCGTGAAGAGTAATGGAAAGGCAGTGAATATAGAAGTGTTTTCAGATGAGAAAGAAGAAAAGGCATTCAAAGGTCTCGTAGAAACTTTAATAACAAAATTAGGAGATAATTATGAACTGATCATTGCAGCGGTTGAACTTTTGCGTTATAAAAGCATACCAGAGCTGTCAAATGAAATAAACACAAGACTTATCGGAAATGAAATAACAATACAAAAAAGACGAATAGAAATTTATCAGATGGTTTTTTCGTATCTTAGTCTATTGCA
>LIUI01000028.1:13593-13775 GCA_001462235.1 Fibrobacteria bacterium GUT307 | reverse complement strand
CTTTTTTAAGGAACGACTAATTATACATAAATACGCCTATTTCTATTGCAAAAGCGGTATTTGCTAGTTTTATCATGCTTATTCCAAAAATTCCTTCGTTTTCTTGTAAAAATATGTGTTTGGCCGGTGCGTATTCCAGCCTTACAAGTGCCCTAAAACCAAAGGGAGATTTTTTCCAAGGC
>LIUI01000028.1:0-13497 GCA_001462235.1 Fibrobacteria bacterium GUT307 | reverse complement strand
CCAAAGGGAGATTTTTTCCAAGGCAACATATCCCGCCCGTAGCCAAGGGAAAAGAGCGGTGAACTCTCTTTGTTAATTTTTATGTAATCTAAACCCAAATGCACAAAATTTTCTGCACTTTCCTTAAACAACTCTCCTGTTGGCAAATAATGCCAAAAAACTCCGGCTACAAAACCGCTCCTTGAAAAATCCATCTCTGATTTTGCACCAATAGCAAAATTTTTACTCACACGCCAATGTGCATTTAATCCGCCAAAATTATCTATGCCGCCGGCAAAAATTCTTCCTACGTAGTTTGCTCCGTAAACAAAATTCGGAGGCGGCTCCTCTTTTTCAACTACGTTCAAAGAGAGGAAATCTGCGAATGAAGTGGATAGAAAAAAGAGGACGATGGTTAGGGATTTGAAGGGCATGAAAATTCCCTCATCATTTTTTGCCCCGCCATCCATCTAAAAGCGAATACGGAATAAACCTGAACAAAATCCGCTCCTTCGTTTAGCAAATCACGCACCTTTAAACCGTGGTCTATTCCACCGCAAGAGATAACGGAAAAATTTGGGAAATGTTTTTTTGCAAGAACGGTTTTTCTAAAAGTATTTTCATAAAGAGGGCGGCCAGAAATTCCTCCGCTGGTTCCTTTATCGTTCAAAACTGGCAAGGAATAGAAAAGTTTTTCGCTTGGATAAGTGTTTCCCAAAATAACTCCGTTCACTCCAAACCGAGAAAGCAATTCCAAAAGCGATAGTAGTTGCTTATCAGTTAAATCCGGGCTGAGTTTTGCATAAATGGCTTTGCGTATAGGAGCGTTTTTTTTGTATTCGTTGAATGCGTCAAATGTTTGTGCCATAAATGCGGTGTCTAAGTCCAAACGTTCTTCGCCGGTATTGGGGCAACTTACATTTACTTCTAGATAATCTGCGGTATTGTAGGCTATGGAAAATGTTTCCAGCAAATCTTGCAAGCGTTTTGCCTCTGCTATCCCTGGAGTTTCTGCTATGGAAATCCCCACCGCAAAATTATTTTTGCGGGCATTGTCTATTTGCTTTTGAACTCTCTCTACAATTTTTTCTATGCCATAATTATTCAAACCCATTGAGTTATAGATAAGGCGGTTAAATTCATCCAAGCCAACTCGCGGTTTATGCATATTTCCAATTCTTAGGTGCCTTGTAGCCGTACCTACTGTGATCCCGCCAAGCCCAAGATTTGCGTATGCGTTTATATCCTTGGCATTCTTGTTAGCACCTGCTGCCAAAACTATTGGAGAACATAAATTTATAGGCTGGCTGCCATCGGAAAAATTTACGGTTTGTTTTTTAGAGAGAGGCTCCCCCCCCCATAGCGGAGAAAATTTTGCATAATGCCCAAGGCAAGAATGCCTGAATTCTGCGTGATTTTTAAAAACATAACGGATAAAAGCTAGTAGCTTATCACTTAGGTCAATGGTATAATCGTAGTTAATCATTAAAATACTTGCCTTGTTTTGTCTGTTGGTGAAGCTGGTGAAGAACTATTGCCAAATATTGTTGCCCCGCTCTCTTTTGGCCGCTCAAAATGATTGCCATCGCATATTTCCGATGTAGCAGAGCCTGCGCTGTAAAGGCAACTTGTGGCGGCATTACAATATGCTCCTGTAACCTTCCCTGTATAATTGCAAATTCTTTTTGAAATAACTCCCGCAGGAACAGGGAATTGAAGTTCCGGTAAATTTTTATGAATTGCCGGCATTGAATTCAACCATACTGGCAAAGCGTCTTCTGTGCCTGTATGTCCAGGACCCATAGGAACAAAATCATCTGTTCCAATCCACACTCCCATTGTGTACTGCCGGGTAAAACCTATGTACCAAGCATCGGTGTAATCGTTTGTGGTGCCTGTTTTCCCGCCGCTTGGGTGGTGAAAACCGCTTGCCCAAACCTTTGCCGCAGTTCCGCCCGTATTCACGGTTTGCAGCATTGATACCATTATGTATGCAGCCGGCTTTTTTAAAACTTCGTGTTCAATCTTATAATTTTTCTCTATTACTTCACCATTCTTGCTCACTATCGCTTCTATATAATACGGCTCAATCCGGGTTCCTAGATTTGGAAAAACCGTGTAAGCACTTGTCATTTCCATAAGCGTTGCACCAACCGAGCCAAGGGCTAAACTTGGCACCGCTTGCAAAGGAGCCTTTTTAACCCCAAATCTGCGGGCATATTCCACAACGTTTTTTAGCCCATATTTAATACCAACCTGGATTGCCGGCAAATTCTGAGAAAGCCCAAGCGCTCTGCGGTAAGTCATCATGCCTTTGAATTCTTTTGAATAATTGCCGGGCCTCCAAAATTTTGATGTATCCAGAGGGTCTGGAATTGTTATTGGCGCATCATTTACGGAATCGCAGGGGGAGGCACCATTGTCCATTGCGGCTGCATAAACAAAGGGTTTAAATGAAGACCCTGGTTGCCTTAGAGTTTGCACAGAGCGGTTCCATTTGCTTTCGTTAAAATTTTTCCCGCCAACCATAGCTCTTATGGCTCCTGTTTCGTTCTCTATAAGAATAACTCCCACTTGTGGCTGACGATAGCGAATAGAATCCGGGAAAAGAGTTTTTGCGGTATCTTTTGCCAAAAAATTTGCCGAAAAATCTGCATAAACGGAATCAAAATTCTTTAGCACGCTATCATTGTGCATTTTGTACTTTTTTGCAAGCCCAAGTCTGTAAATAGCACGCTGGCGCAGCCGCCTATTAACTTTTGCTAGTTGTTCAAAAGCGGCTTTTTCAACTATCGCTTGGGCATTAGGGTCTATGGTGCTGTAAACGGAAATGCCATCTGCATACAATGAATTTTCGCCATACTTATTTTCCAGATATTTGCGAATTTCTTCCATGTAATATGGAGCTAAGCTCATCTCCATTTTTTCTTCTGTTTGCAATGGTGTTTTAACATACTCGCTGTATTCAGCTTTTGAAATGTAGCCGGCATCCATCATGGCAAACAGCACCGTATTTCTGCGGGCAAGGGATACTTCCGGTTTGCGGTCCGGGCGGTATGCTTCGGGGCGTTGGAGCATTCCGGTAAGCACTGCTATTTCCGGGACGGTTAAGGAATCAAGGGGGCGGCCAAAATAGAATTGCCCTGCGGATTGAAAGCCGTAGTTTCCGCCTGCCAAATAAACTTCGTTTAGGTAAAACTCGAGTATTTCCTCTTTGGTATAGGTTTTCTCTATGCGTATGGCGGTCATGGCTTCCCGTATTTTGCGGGTAATTGAGCGCTCGGGGGTAAGGAACAAAAGTTTTGCCAGCTGCTGGGTAAGCGAACTTGCTCCTCTCATTCTGTTGCCTGTTCTAAAACTCTCTATCACCGCGCTTGGAATAGAAAACGGGTTCATTCCCCAGTGGCTCCAGAATTTGCGGTCTTCTGTTGCTATCACGGCATTTTTCACCATATCCGGAATACTATCTATGGGAGTCCAGATTCTTTTTTCAACATAAAATTCATGTGCTAAGAGCGAATCTTTGTCGTAGATTTTGGTAATCAGGCGTGGCTCTATGGTTTCAAGTTTTTCAAAAGAAGGAAGCGTAGGGCTTAGTTTATCCCAAACAATTTTAACAGCCACTACGCCCAAAATTACAGGAAGCCCAAAAATGAGAATCCATAGCAATTTTCTTTTAACTTCATCGGTCATAGGGTGGAATATAGTAAATTCCCGCTATGATTTGCCCCTCCTTAGTGGTTTTATAAGGTTATTATGGAAGGCATGATTGATTACATACCTTTCGTAAGCGATGTCTTGAATAACATCTAAGGCTCTTATGATTTCTTCCGTTTTATCTTTGAGCGCAAACATTCTTGCCTCGGAAGCCTTCAGAGACTTGTTATGGGAACGGATTGTGGATGTGGCCATACGGACCTCCTTTGTTAGTGGTTTGTCCCCAGTTATGCTGCGGAGCCAGCCTTCTGTTACAGTGCGAAGCGCACTTTGGGATAAGTGGAAATTTTTTTAGAGATTACAACAACACAAACACGAACCGTTCACGCAGAGCGGGTGTTTAGAGAATGATATTTTGTTGCTATAAATCATATCGGTGGATAAATATAGAAAAATTCTTAGACGTTGTCAAGAGGGAAGGCAATAAATGTCATTATTTTTTCATTTTTTTTCTCTCACCATGCTTTTGCCTTGACAAAAGCTTAAAAAAAATCTATATTTAGTATGTTGTTTTTATTTGAACCCAATATTTAGTAGGAGATGAACATGTTACCCTTAAATCTTACCCCAAATGCCGTTAAAGTGCTGGAAAGCCGTTATTTACATAAAAACGAGAAAGGTGAATGCACAGAAGAAGCAAAAGACCTGTTTTTAAGAGTTGCAAAAGCCGTAGCATCAGTAGAAGCCCTTTATAGCAAAGACCCTGCCATAGTAGAGGAATACACCGAGAAATTTTACGATTTAATGGCCAGCGGCCGCTTTTTGCCAAATAGCCCCACCCTTATGAACGCAGGGCGCAATGAAGACGGAATGCTCTCGGCTTGCTTTGTTTTGCCCATAGAAGACTCTATAGACGGCATTTTTAGCACCGTAAAAGCTACTGCCATCATTCAAAAAGCCGGAGGCGGGACGGGATTTTCCTTTGACAAGCTACGCCCCACAGGTGATTACATAAAATCCAGCGGCGGGACTACAAGCGGGCCTATCAGCTTTTGGAAAGTGCTCTCAGAAACCACAAATGCCATCCAGCAGGGAGCCTTTAGGCGAGGCGCAAATATGGGCATGATGAGCGTTACCCACCCGGATATAATAACCTTTATCTTTGCCAAGCAAGACCTTAAAGCCTTCACAAACTTTAACATCTCCGTGAAAATCACAGACCCGTGGATGCAGGCTTACAAAGAAAACCCAGACAGTGCGCACGAGGTCTTTAACCCCCGCACCCAAAAGGGCTACGTAGTTCCCAAACAACTTATACCCGGCAAATACGAACTTGCAAAACTAGTTAGGCTAGAAGATTATTACGCCCTGCCAGAAAAGGAACGCCCCGAAGTTTGGACAAAACGGCAGGTTTTTAGGGTTATTGTTGACTGTGCTTGGCGCACCGGGGAACCTGGGCTTATTTTTATAGATGCCATAAACAGGGCAAACCCAACCCCAAACATAGGCGAAATAGAAGCAACCAACCCTTGCGGAGAACAACCGCTGCTCCCTTATGAGGCTTGCAATCTAGGCTCAATAAACCTTGCGGCCTTTGTGCATAAAGATGACGAAGGCAAAGTTGAGGTTTTGCGAGAAGCCTTTACAGAAACAATACATTTGGCAACGCGATTTTTGGATAATATAATAGACTTAAACAGATACCCCGTAGAAGAAATAGGCAAAATGTGCAAAGGCAACCGCAAAATAGGCCTTGGCATAATGGGCTTTGCAGATGCTCTTTACAAGCAGGGAATTCCCTACAACAGCGAACAGGGTATTTCTGTTGGCGAACGGATTATGCAGGTTATAAACGAAGAATCGCATAATGCCTCCGAGATTTTAGCGAGTGAGCGTGGTAAATTCCCCAACTGGGAAGGCTCCGTGTGGGATGTTGTTCAAAAACGCCCAATGCGAAATTCCGCAACCACAACCGTTGCTCCAACAGGTACCATTTCTATAATATCAAACTGCTCCGGCGGTATTGAACCCATGTTTAGCCTTGCCTTTTTTCGCAATGTTTTAGACGGGCAAAGGCTGGTAGAAATTAACCCGGTATTTGAAGAAATAGCAAAGGAAAGCGGCATTTACACCCAAGAACTTGTAGAAAAAATTGCAGAAAAAGGAACCTTAGCAGATATTGAAGAAATCCCCGAAGAAATTCGCAGAATTTTTGTCTGTTCTCACGATATTTCCCCGGAATGGCACGTTAAAATGCAAGCTGCCTTCCAAAAAAACTGCGATAGCTCAATCTCAAAAACAATAAACCTGCCCCACGATGCCACCCCCGAAGATGTTGAAAAAATTTACTTAATGGCCTGGGATTCAAAGTGTAAAGGAGTAACCGTTTACAGAGACGGATGCCGCGAAAACCAACCAATGGCACTTTCAAAACCGGATGCCAAACCCAAGAGCGAAAAACCGGAAAAACGCACTCCAAACGAATATCAAGTTCGCAAACCCATAAAAACGCCTCCCATGCTGCCCGCGGTCCGTATTAGGCAAACAACGCCTTTTGGGCACATGCACATAGCCATTACAGTTGACCCTCTTTACGAAAGGGAAATGGAAATTTTTGCACAGCTAGGCAAAGCCGGCGACGTAGCCTCCTCAGATTTAGAAGCCATTAGCCGCATGGTGAGCCTTTACTTACGCATAGGCGGTTCTTTAGAAGATATAATTGACCAGCTAGAAGGCATAGGAAGCCACATGGCAATCCCAACCAAAGACGGCAAGGTAATAAGTTTAGCAGATGCACTAGGCAAAAGCTTGCGCCGTTATAACCTAGCAAAGCGCACTTATGGTTTGGCAGCAATTTTAACAGGCAAAATAAACTTTGACGAATTGCCGGCCCTAAAGGATTTGGAAAGAGATAGCGAAATAACGCTTACATCACCGTTGGAAGTACCTTCCAAGCCTTTAATAGAATCTGCTGCCACCAACATTTACAAGGAAAAATGCCCCGAATGCGGGCAAACTCTTTCTTTTAGCGAGGGTTGCGTTAAATGCCCGGCGTGCGGATATAGCAAATGCTAAAATGCTAAATTACGCATAATGCGTTTTTTATTTTTGCTGGCTATAAGTTTTATAAGTTCCTTTGCGGCTAATCCGTTTTTGGATTCTTTGGTTAGCTATGCAGATTTAAACGCACCAGAAACAAAATTTGGAATTTCAGTACGCTCCGTTAAAACGGATTCTATTGTTTATTCCCATAAGGGAAACGAATGGTTTGTGCCTGCGTCCACTATGAAGCTTTTGGTAACGGCTGCCGCCCTGCAAAGCATTCCGCTGGATTATGCACCCAAAACCTTGATTCATTTGGAGGGAATTAAAAGAAGCAATGTTTTTTCCGGAGTTCTGAGGTTAGAAGGTAGAGGGGATCCAAATATATCTGCGAGGTATTACCCAAGCGCATTATTTGCCTTGAGCAACTTAACGGATTCTCTTAAAGGCAAGGGCATAGATACTTTGCGTGGAATTTTAGAATTAGATACATCCTTTTTCAGAGGCCCAAGGAAACCTGGGGAATGGCGCAAAAAATTCTTTAATTCTTGGTATGGAGCAGAAATATCGCCATTGTCTTTTAACGATAACTGCGTGCTTTTGGAAATTAGGCCCGGGGCAAAGGAAGGGGATTCTGCGCAAATAACCGTTATTCCGGATGTTGGCTATGTAAAAATTAAAAACGGGATAAAAACCTCCGGCAATAGAGTTAGGCATAAATACACTATGGATGCCGTAAAACCGGAAATTACTTTTAGCGGAACCATAGGTGCAAATGTTTCCCTTTCTACAGTGGTGTTGCCTGTTCGCAATCCTGCGGCTTTTTTTAAGGCGGCTTTTTTGAAAAGTCTGGAAAATTCCGGCATTGTTTATATAGAAGATGATAAAGTGTATAGAGGCAAAGCATTGGACAGCCTTATTTTTGCCGGCCCCCCTTTGAAAAGTTTACTTGACGAGATAAACCAAAGAAGCCAAAACCTGCACGCAGAAATGCTCTTGCGTAATCTTGGGCAATGCAGCAGGCAAGAAGGAAGCGCAGAAAGCGGGATTATAAGCGAGAAATTATTTTTACAGAATGCAGGGCTTTCCATAGCGGATTTCAAAATTGTAGATGGGAGCGGGCTTTCGCCGCAAAATTCATTAAAGCCAAATGCCCTAACCCAGCTTTTAGCTTACACAAAAAGGGACAAAAAAGGCGATATATATTTAGCCTCGCTCGCAATCCCAGGAGTTTCTGGTGCAGGCAAAAGGCTTGCAAGTTTAGAATTCAAAGACAAGGTTAGGTTCAAAACAGGTTTTATAGATGGCGTACACGGGCTTGCGGGCTACATTGCCGCAGAAGACGATACTTTGGCTTTTGCCATTTATCTTAATAATGCACAAAAAATAAACGAAAGCCGTGCCAGAGATATTTTAGATACCTTGGTAGGACGCATTGCAAAATACCATAATAGCGAAACTGTGCAATTAGAAGAAGGAAAAAAATTGTGGGAAAGCGCAGATACTTTGAAAATTATAAATGAGCGTATAAATTATTTTTCAAACAAACTCAAAGGCAAGCCCTATTTTTTGGGCCCCATGGGTGAAGGGCGTTCAAATTACCCAAGTTTTAAGCAAAGGGTGAATTTCAAAGAAATGGATTGCCTTACCTATATGGAACACACCTTGGCATTAGCTTATTCAAAAGATTACAGGGATTTTTTCAATATATTGCAAAGCATCCGTTATAAAAACGGAATTATAAATTACAATATGCGCAACCATTTTTTAATAGCAGATTGGACAGAAAATAATCATTTTGCAATGAATATGGGAAATACAATTTTTGAAAAGGAAATAGATAAAAAGAAATTTTTTAACGATTCCAGCATGGCAAACCCCAATATAAATATTCCATATTTTCCAAAAGAAGAAGCCATTATCTATGCAGATACCGTAACATTTGCAAGAGACACTATTTTTGGGGTTGCCATTTTGAGCGACTTACCGGGATTGGATGCCGCACACACGGGTTTTGTGGTTGGTAGCAGCAAAAAAAGCGGTTTGATGTTTCGCCACGCATCGCAGCTAAAAGGAAAAGTTATAGAACAGCCTCTTTCTGAATTCTTAAAAACCACCAAAATTAAAACTCCCGGGATTGCATTTTTTAGATTTATAAAAGAGGAATGAATGAATGGATTTATCCATCAAAGATCTGAGAACGGAGATAGCAAAAATTTTTGCCGAAAATGGCACGCTTTCTTCAAATGACCATGCCGCTTTGCAAATTTTAGCGGCAGGCGATGGAATTTCTTGCGAAGACCTTGACGAAATAACAGGCTCTGTGCAAGCGGATTTTTTGAAGATGCATGGTATTTTGCTCTCTTATTTGCTATCCGGAAAGCCCTCAATGCAGCTTATACAAAAAACCGCGCTATCTCTTTCTATAGATGATAATTTGCTAAAAGATATGATGGCAAAAATAGAGAGGCAAATAAGAATTTCTGCTCAAAACATGGCAAGGGGCAAAAATGATGATTTTATTCCGGCGGAGTACAAAAATATTGTTGCGGCAAAATTTCATTTTTCAAAAGAAGAACTGAATTCCTTTGACGGAGAATTGTATTTGGCCGTTCAAAAGGGAGACTGCATAAAAACAAAGGAACTTGTATTAAACGGCGCGGATATTTTTATTTTAACGGACTCTTGGAAAAGAAAATCGCTTTTGCATTTAGCCGCAGAGGGCAATTTTGCAAATATGGCAAAACTCCTGTTTGAAATGGGAATTCCCGTGAATGTATGCGATAGCAACGGTAACACGCCTTTGCATTATTGCGTTATGAACAACGGTTTTGAATGCGGCAAAGTTTTGATAAATCACGGAGCAGATTTTCAAATTCCAAATGCGGCTTTGAAAACTCCCTTGCATTTTACCGCAGAGATGGGAAATTTGGAATTTGCAAAGTTAGCCATCTCGCTGGGAATAACCCTGAATATTTTTGATTACAATGGGCAAAGTCCCCTTTCTCTTGCCGCCGAACATGGCAAATATGATGTTTTGCAGGAATTGCTTGCAGCAGGGGCTTTTGTAAATTCACATTCCAAAACGGGCTGGTCTCCGCTTCACTATGCGGCAAAAATAGGCGATGTAAAAATCATAGATGCTCTCTTGCAAAACGGCGCAGAACTGAATTCTTTTGACAAGGATTGGAACACGCCGCTTTCCATTGCTGTTATGAATGGCTGTGAAAAAGCGGTCAAGTTGTTCTTTTCAAAAAAAGCATCCCTGCATTGCAACGGAAAAAAAGGAACATCGCTTTTGCATTTAGCCGCTATTGGAAACCATGCAGCGATAATTGAATTTCTCCTTTCAAAAGGCTTGGATATAGAAACAAAAGACGATAACGGCAATACGCCGCTCCATGTTGCGGTGCAAAATTCATCTGAAAATTCCGTGAAATTGCTTTTGGAAAAAGGTGCAAATCCGGCAAAAACCAATATTTGGGGCATAACGCCTTTGCATAAAGCGGCAGAGAGCAATAACCTAAAAATCATGGCTTATTTGCTAAAAAGCGGAGCTAAACCGGATAACGAAGATATGGGCGGAAAGAGCCTTTTGCATATAGCTGTGCAAAACAATTCCCAAGCGATGATCTATTTTTTGCTTAAATGTGGTGCAAATGCAAACGCCGTAGATAACTACGGAAACACGCCGCTCCACTACGCCGCAAGAGAAAATCAAAGCGAAACAGCAAAGATGCTGCTCGATTACAAAGCAAATATAAATGCGATAAATGATGAAAAATTGAGTCCTGTTTTTTTTGCAGTGCAAAACAACTCTTATGAATGCCTGGTTTTTTTGCTATCCAAGGGTGCAGAAAAAACAAAAGACAGCAAGGAGAGAACTCTGCTGCATATAGCCGCATTAAAAAACTATGTTAAAATTGTAGAATTTTTGCTTGCAAATAAAAAAGACATAGAAGTTTTAGACACAGACAAAAATTCCCCTTTGTCCTTAGCGGTTATTTACGGAAGCACCGACGCATTTTTTGCACTTTGCAAAGCAGGAGCAAAAATAAATAAGGTATATAATGAAACGATTTTGCATACTGCGGCTGCATACAACAGATTGAGCATTGCGGAGTATTGCATTTCTCACGGTTTGGGTATTGATACAATAGACTCAAACGGAAAAACAGCTTTGTATTCCGCAGTAGAACATTCTAATTTTGAGATGCTCAATTTTCTTTTCAAGAGAGGGGCTTCTTTAACCATATTAGACCCGGAAGAAAATTCCCTATTGCACGTAGCGGCCGCAAACAATAACCATTATGCTACGGAATTCTTTTTGCAAAATAATTTTAAGGCAGATGAAAAAAATGTATTTGGGCGCACCCCCCTTATGCTCGCTTCACAATCCGGGAATAAGGATATAGCGGGTGTTTTGATTAGCCACGGAGCGAGTTTGGAAGAACGCGATAGCCGCTCGGAAAGCTCTAATGCAGAAATAGGCGAAAAAAACGGCGGGGGGTGGGCTCCAATTCATTATGCAGCCGCTTGGAACCGCACAGAAATGATAGAATATTTACATTCAAAAAATGCAGACATAGATGCCAAAGATTACGATGATTGGACACCGCTTTACATTGCGGTATGGAAGGGGCATTTTGAGGCGGTGAGGCTGCTTTTGCAATACGGTGCCAAAACAGATATAGCCAATAAAGGCGGGTGGACTCTTTTGCATTGCGCAGCGGCACAAAACAGAGCAGAACTGATGGATTTTTTAATAAATAAAAGCACAGATATAAATGCTTTAGACAACGATAACTGGACACCTCTCTACGTAGCTGTAAGCAATGCCTCTGTTGAAGCGACTAAGGTTTTGATTTCCAGAAACGCAAATATTTCCATAAAAGACGAATATGGAAAAACCCCGCTTGATTTAGCCGTCAAGATGGGAAACAAGGAGCTTGAAAATATCCTCAGGTGGGCGAGTAGCGTCAAGTAAAATGCAGGTTTCCGGGTTTTCTTTTGCTATTTCTTGGTAGCCTTTGCGAACTCGCTCAAAAAAAATGTTATCTTCTTGTTCAATGCGGTCTGCTTTGCCTCTGGATTTATCTTTTTGTTGTCTTTCCCTGCTTAAAGAAACCGGAATATCTAATATAAAGGTTTTTGGAAAAAAATCCGCACAAGTAACATGGAGCAAATTTTTTATAATATCTATGTTTAGCCCCCTGCCATAGCCTTGGTATGCAAGTGTGCTATGTGCAAAGCGGTCTGCTAAAACGGCAATTCCTTTTTCCAAAGCAGGTTTTATCACTTCATGGAGCAATTGTGCACGTGCGGCATTGTATAGAAGCAACTCGGTGATATCGCTCATTTTGCCTTTGTGTGCAGGGTTCAATAAAATTTGCCGCACCGCCTCGGAAATCTCCGTCCCGCCCGGCTCCCTTATTTTCAAAACTTCCAAGCCTCTGCTTTTAAGTAAACTTTCCAAAGAAGCAATCTGCGTGCTTTTCCCAGAGCCATCTATGCCTTCTAGGCAAATAAAATTTTTGAACACTGTGGGAATATAGCAAATATAATGGGCTATTGGACTATGAGCAATCAAAATACTGCAAAAATATAGGTTAAAACATACCTCTTGACAAGTCGAAATTATTTTTCTAGATTTATTCTCATGAAAAAAATCCCACTAAATGTATGCTTTAAAACGGCTATCAGCTTCTTAATCATAACAGCAGTGTTCACGTTCAAACCTTAAAATAATCCGGGTGTTAAATATATCAGAAGATGTAAACCAACAAGTGTTGCCAATTAACAACAGATTTATGGCTTCTAATAGCATGGAAGTGAAAGCTGCTCGGAGTTTCGATGAATCAACAGTAGTGCCAACGGGTGAATTGGAGATAACCAGCAAAGTATTTGTAGAATTCCTTTTGGAATGATATTTTTCTCCATAAATATCATTTCTAAATTTTCAGCTACCTTTTCTCTCTTGTACTCCTTATACCCAGCCTTTTTATATAACTGTATATTCCTCTCGCTTTTGCTGCTTGTAAATAATTCAAATGTTTTGTTTTTTATTCGCCTCAACAATCAATTTATCTGCAACAGATAAAAATAAATCCGTCAGCACTGGATCAAAATGAGTTCCTTTTCCGTCTGCGATAATTTTAATGGCTTCTTCGTGGGTGAATGCTTTTTTGTATGGTCTTTCGGAGATTAACGCATCGTAAACATCGATTAATGCCATTAAGCGGGCGGGCAATGGGATTTTTTCTCCGGCAATTCCGAAGGGGTAACCGGAACCATCCCATTTCTCGTGATGATATACGGCAAATGTATAGGCATATTCCAAATATTCGCTTTCTTCGGTTTTGTTTTGTATTTCTTTGATTATTTCTCCGCCAATAACAGTATGTTTTTTCATCGCTTCAAACTCGTCTTTATCAAGCTTTCCGGGTTTGCGTAAGATGCTGTCATCTATGGCGATTTTTCCTACATCGTGAAGCTGTGCCGACATGATTATCTGTTCTGTGTCCAATGAAGAGGTTTTTTGTGTGCTGTGTACCATTTTTATTTTCTTTCTTTTGTTTCAATTTTATCAATATTAACACCAATATCTGAAGAAGTAAATGCCTTATTCACTTTATAAAGTGTTATTATATTTTCATTTCCATCAATAAGCATTGGTCTTCCTTCTCCATCTGCATTAAAAAAATATTCATAATTTCCATCTGGATAAGATGACAAAAATACAGGATGTCCCTTTGCAATAATTTTTTTTCCATTTATCTTAAATGATATTATTACGTATAGTTTTTCCTTTAGAAGATT
>LIUI01000027.1 GCA_001462235.1 Fibrobacteria bacterium GUT307 | reverse complement strand
AGGCATAAAATGCACCCGCTCACGTCACCCATACAAATCCACGAGATAACTCATATGCGTAACACACTAATCCTCTTCCTCCTCGCACTTGCGGCAACTCACGCCGCCAACACCCTAGCCGTCTTGGAAATAATACCAAAATCGGAAATAGAAAACATAAGCATAGACGAAATGCGGCACCTGACCGATGAACTTCGCAAACAAGCCGTATCAGCACTCCCAAACAAAGGCTACACAGTCCTTACTAGGGACAACATGCTTGCTCTAATACCGCCAGACGAAGAAGAAGCAAAATGCTTGGAAGAAAGCTGTGCGGTGGAAATAGGCAGGGCAATAGGAGCAGAGTACATAAGCCAAGGAAACCTAGGACGCTTTGGAAGCGAACTCAGCGTATCTATAGAACTCTATGAAACAATGAGCGGCAAATTGCTTGGCAGCATAGTTATGGAAAGCGGCGATGTAAAGGGTTTGCTCACGGCCATAAGAGAACAAGCCAAACCATTATTCGAAAGGATAATAGAAAGCAAAACCATAAAAATAGAAGACCCAACAAAACCAGACAACTCTCAATTCTCAACTCTCAACTCTCAACTAAACCAAGATTCCCCCAAAAAGAGCAGTACCCCAACATGGATAGCCATCAGCCTGGATGTCTTAGGTGCAGCTACTCTTGGCTTTGGAATATACCAGCATGTTCAAAAAAATAAATTTTATAATGATTACAAAGAATTCTACAACGATTACAAAGAAATGCCCCCTTACCAGCCACAAAAAGAATACGATGCCGCATTGAAAAAGGCTAACGATGTGCAAAAAAAGGTAAACGATGCACAAGACCTCCGAGACATAGGGTTTATTACCGGCGGCGTATTGCTGGGGGCGGGGATTGCGGTGCATATTTGGGTTTGGTAAGCCGCCACCTAAGGGAATATTCTAAATTCAAGAAACATGAATTTGGAAAATGAAAAAGCCAATATGTATCGAAAGGGAATGAGTCGCAAAGATGCGGCGTTAAAATTGGCTATGCTGATTAAAAACAACGGCAATGAGCCGATTTTAATAAAAAGCAGGGACGGGGAAGAAGCAAAATTAAGTAAAACATCTATAGGCAAATTATTTTCAAATCCGGCAATCGAAAAATCCATGAACAACGGATTTACAAGAGAGCAGCATTTCGCGGCAGTTTCTGACATTGATAATTTATTTGCAAATTCAGTTAAAGTTTTAACTCACCCAGATAAAAACGGAGACCCTAACATAAAAGCTATACACAGATTTACCACCCCACTATTTGGAGATAATTCAGCGTTTATAACAATAAAAGAAGCCACGGAACAAGGGAAAAAGATTTATGCTGTAGAGCTTATAGGAATAGGGAGGTTAGAAGGTAAATTGAATGAAGTGAAATCGAAATTTCTTGCCTCAGACACCGCGACTAACCTCCCTACCCATAATATACATTCTTTTTCATAGAAGAGTAACAAAAAACCGAAAAAATAGCCGAACTCCAGTCAAAAATTCACGTATGTTGGGCAAATTATAACAGGCGGCGTATTGCTAGGTGCGGGGATTGCGGTGCATATTTGGGTTTGGTAATTTTTCTATATTACACACATGGTAAAATTAGAAGAAGACGAAGACCTCTTTGATGATGACGATTATGATTTCAAAGAGGAAAAGCCTGCTCCGCAGCACAATTATGATTATAAATCCCGCCGTATTTTGGTTTGGGTTCAAGAGGAAGAAAGTCTGCAACAAGTAGAAGAAACTTTGGCTTTTCTTTTGCCGCTCGCTACCATAAGGATGGCAAATAACGAGGAAAAAGCCATAGACCTCTCCGAAAAAGAGGAATGGGATACTTACGTTGTTGATTTAACGGAAGAAGATGTGTCTATCAGCGAATTTGTAAAAAGAGCAAATAACAACCCGGACATAATGCTCGTTGCACTCAATTATTCCAGGCTAAATAGAGATAATGAGCAAAATGAAGTCTATTTTGAGCCTATTCGCAAATTATTTGATTTGGATAATTTGAGCAAGGACCAGATAGAAAGCCAAAAGTAGGGGCCATGGTAGATATACTAGTAAACCAGATAACGCTCTATGACAGGGGGCCAAAAAAAGAGACCCTGGTGGACAATGTTTCCCTAGACATAAAAGCCGGTGAATTTTTAACCATAGTTGGTCCGGTAAATAACGGAAAATCTCGCATACTTAGGATCATAGCAGGGTTAACCGAGCCTGATTCCGGAATTGTGCTTTTCAACGGGAAAAAACTTAGCGAATTTGCACCCCGCTACGAACATATAGCAATGGTGTTCAGAGCACAGGCTCTTTACCCCCATCTTACCGTGCGTAAAAACCTTGAATTTGGGCTTAAACTGGCAAACTTGTACAAAGAAACAATAAACGCAAGGATAGCAGAAATTGAGGATTTACTCGGTATATCCGGCATAATGGACCTAAAACCGGCAGCTCTGCCAACTTCGCAAAGACAACTGGTAGCCATAGCTCGTGCTTTTGTAAAAAGACCCCAAGTTTTGATATTTGACGAGCCAATTTCCGAACTTGATTCCCAGATGAAAGTAAAGGTTCAATCAATAATAAAACGTTTTTGCATAAACCTGCAAGCAACCGTTGTTTACGCAACACACAGCCCTTCAGAAGCCATGACTCTAGGTAGCCGCATAGTTTGCTTGGAAAAGGGGAAAATACAGCAAATAGGTACAAATTACGAACTTTACAATAAACCGGTAAATGAAAGCGTAGCACGTTTTATAGGCTACCCGGAAATGAATTTTTTGGAATTTGAAACCAAAGCAGAAAATAATTTTCAAGTTTTGAATTTAACAAACGCTTCTTACTCAATACAAATCCCAAAACGTTTTGAAAAAATTATCACTTCCTATCCAAAAGCAAAAATAGGCATAAGAGCGGAGCATTTAAAAATAATTCCGGGAAAACCAAATGCAATTCCCATGATTGTAGAAATGCAGGAATATGTAGGTTCGCAATCCATTCTATATGTTTCCAGAGAGTCTCAAACTCTAGCAGTAGAAATACCTCTGAGCGAAAGCTATGAGCTTGGAGAAACCGTATATGTTGAATTAAAAGAAAACGGAATTCACCTATTTGCAGATGGAAAATTTGTAATATGAAATTCTGTTCACTGTTATTTTTTTTGTTTGTGCTGCTTTTTCTTTGTTCTTGCGAAGAAAAAAAATCCTCAGAAAAAATAGTGAACTTGTGGATTTTTAACAATACCCACAGACCCCTTGACGATATGAACAGTATGCTAAAGGGCTTTCATGTTGAAAACCCCGGAATAAAGGTAGAGGTTACTATTCTGGACTGGGGCAGCGGCTTTTCAAAAATAGTGCTGGCTGCGGCAACTCGCAAAGGTCCAGATGTTATACAAGTTCCTTCTACATGGGCTGCATCCCTAACCGATATAGGCGCGCTCATGCCGCTAGATACCATTATACAAAGCTGGGGAAATCCGGATTTATTTATAGAGGGCGCAAGAGAAAGCATGAAACCCAAAAATTCCTACTATGTTACATCGCTCCCCTGGTTTTTGGATGTACGCCCTTTTTATTATCGCAAAGATGTTTTGGACTCTCTCAGAATAGACCCTAATTCAATAAATACAAGGGAAAAACTTGTAGAAGTGTTGCAAAAAATAAAAACATCAAAAATATCCATAAAGGGTAAAATTGTAAACCCAATAGCATATCCTGCAAAAAACGACTGGAATATTGTCCATAATTTTGCCTCATGGATTTTCAGCGCCGGTGGCTCTTTTTTAACCGACTCTTTGACAAGGAGCAATTTGCTGGATAAGAATACCCTTGATGGGATTCATTTTTATCTGAATTTTGTGAAAGACGGCTACAACGATTATTCAAACCTAGACAAAACAACTGCGGGAGTGAGCAGCGATTTTGACCAAGGAAAAACCGCCTTTATAGGTGAAACCACATCAAAAATGCTCTATCTGGATAATCAAAATTTTTTGCAAGGCGGAACAAATACCACAGCAATGCTGGAATACGGTTGCTTAATTCCCCCAACGGCAAAAAGAGGAATAAAGGGAAAATATTTTTTGGGTGGCTCAAATTTGGGAATTTTCAGTTCAACGAATGCAAAAAGAGAGGCACTGGTTCTCCTTAGATATTTGACAACTCAAAGCGATGTTCAATTTCATTTTTCCAGAATATCCGGTTTTTTGCCGGCATTATCAGAAACTTATAATATGCCCTACTTTTCTGAAAACAGAAATCGCATGGCGTTTCAAAAAATAGTTGAAAATGGGGTGAGCTACCCGGCAGTTCCCTATTGGAGCGCAATAGAAACCGATGTTTTAACAAAAAGATTTAATAATATTTTCAATATAATAGCCAGCTCAGAAGGGAAGCAATGGCCCAAAAGCCAAATAGATGCCGAGCTTCAAGCTGCAGATAAAGAGATAAACGGCATCATAGATAAAAATAGGCAAAAAAAGTAAAACGGAGAAATTGTGAACAAACAGAATAACCGAATAGCTTTCTTTTTTGCGTTGCCAACAAGCATAATTCTCCTGTTTTTTTTGGTTCTGCCGGTTTTTTTCAATTTATTGATAAGCACATTCGATATAGGAACAAATCCGGAGCAATGGTTTGATTCCAACGTAGCTTTAGATAACTACGCAGCCGCCATTATGCAAGACGGTTTTATAAATGCAGTAAGAAATTCCATAATATATACAATCTTAACCACTTTTGGAGTAACAGCCATAGGCTTGCTTGCTGCTCTTTGCCTAAAAGACCCTTTCAAGGGCCGGGGCGTGGTTATAACTATGGTAATGCTTTCTTGGTCTATTCCCAGCTATGTGGTTGGAATTTTCTTTGGTTATATTTTTCAGCAAGATAACAGCGTTGTAAACTTTTTATTATTTGATGTTTTGAGAATTGATATATATTCAAGCTGGTTTGGAATACAATGGAGTTACAACGAACTAGGGCAAATAATAGCCCCAAGATGGCTGGATTACAAATATTCTGTGTTAACCGTAGCCATTCCAGCAATATGGCATTATTGGCCCTATTCAATGCTTCTATTTTTGGCAGGGCTGCATTCAATTCAAAGCGACATAAACAAAGCCGCAATAATGGACGGAGCAGATAAAATTGATAAATTTCTTTATATAACTTTTCCCATTCTTCGCCCGGTTTTTGTAAGCGTGCTGGTTCAGAATTTTATAATAAATATTTATAGCTTCAATATAGTTGTAATGATGTTTGGCAACGGAACAATAATTCCAAGCAAAGGCGCAGACATGATAATTCCCTATATATTCCGAACATCGTTCCAGTATTGGAGTTTGGGAATAGGTGCTAGTTTGTCCACAATGCTTATGCTCATTGTAGGATTTTTTGTTTTTTACTACTATAAAAAACTGAACGGAAACGAATATGCGTAAAAAAATCAACATAGCTGCCGCATGGGTTCTCGCTGTGATGAGCGTGCTGCCGCTTTTGTTCATAATATGGCTGTCTATTTTAAGCTCAGAAGATATCAATCAATCTGTTTTTTTCCCTCAGAGCATAAATAACAAGGTAACATTTTTTGCCCCGCAAGAAAATAATTCAACAGACATTGCCGCTACATCTTTGGGACATGTATATGCGTTTTCTCCCTCCTCAAATTACATTAGCAAAAAAATAGCAGACATAAATTCCATAGCAACCGTTTATGCGCAAAATGAGTCCGGGCTTTGGGCTTTTAGCGCAGATAAGGGCCTTATAGAAATAGACCTCAAAAAAGGAACCGAAAAAAAATCATACGGTTGGGATTTTTTTAAAGAGAAATACGATAGTTATAATCCCTTTAGATTTTCTGTTTCCGGCGATATTTTGCCGGAGCATTTTGCATGGCTGGGAAACAAGTTAAACAACGAATCTGCATTGCCTTCCACCGGAGGAGGCTCCATTTTAACGGTTTCTTCTCTTGTTGGAATTAAATTTTACGAATCCGAAGAAATTATAGGGCAACTCAATTTTATTTTAACAAACGGCAACAAACTTGACCAAATTTTGAATTACTGGAAAAAATGGAGCGGTTGGCTTAACCCTCAGATACACGAACTTTTCAAAATTAAAAAGCCTACGGAAAAAGAAAGACATTTGCTGTTTCGTTTTTGCTTATCTGAGTTATTTCCAAATAAAATATCGCGTCTTAAATATTTTTCTTGGAAGGATATATGGGTTAGCCAAATTGCGAGTCATGGGCTTTCTATTTTGTCTGTTGAAGATAAAATTATAATGAGCATTCATGGCGAATCTTTCCCAGGTATTGCAATTTTTGACACAGAAACCAAGCAGCTATCTTGGATTACAGAAGCTATGGGGCTTCCTAGCGCATCAATCCAAAACATAGTTCAAATATCAAACCACGAAATATTGGCAGTGCATGATGCCGGATTTAGCATTATTCAATTTCAGGCAGAAAAAATAACCCGCAATTTCATGTTTGGCGAATACGGGTTGCCATATCTGGACGAGCAGAATTTATTTATAAAAACATTGCCGGGCAATAAAATTTCCATAAGCTACGGAAGCGGAACGGCAAATATAATATTCGATTTTCGCAATTTCAAAACCGAAATTTCCAGAGAGCAAACAGCCATGTCTTCGCTCATAAGTTCCTACTACGAAGACAGCAAAAGCTACAAGTGGCTGGGATATAGCGACGGGAGAATAGAAGTTTTGGATGCGTCTAATACTCCAATCAGGGCAAGTGAAGTTCCAAAGGGTAAACGAGGTTTTCAATGGAGCAATTACCAAGACATTATGAAAATCATGCCGCTTGCATCTTTCATTAAAAATTCTGCCCTAATAAGCATATCCATCAGTTTGCTTTGCACGCTTTTGGCAATATTCCCAAGCTATGCCATAGCCCGCCTTAAATTTTTTGGCAAGTCTGTTTTTGCAGGAATATTATTATCTTCGCAGGTGCTTTCCAGTTTGCCTTTTTTAATTCCAATTTTTGTGATATTCATAATTTTGCAAATGAAGTCTTTTCAAATGTTCAATAATTTTGCTACTATCATACTTGTGAACACTGCCTTCTTTTTGCCATTAACTGTGCAATTCATGTTCAATATGTTCAAAGCCTTGCCGCAAAATTTAGAAGAGTCTGCCATGATGGATGGCTGCACTCCGTGGAAAACATTTTGGAAAATAATAATGCCCACAACTAGGCCTGCGCTTATTACCTGCCTTATTTACATATTCCTTTTTGCTTGGGACGAAATTCTGTTTATATGGATCCTCTCCACAGATTCAAGCACAGCTACCCTACCTGTAGGTATAAGGTTAGCAGTTGGGCAATTGGTTAATCGCCCAGACCTTTTGATGGCATTTTCGGTTATTGCCTCAATACCGCCAATGTTGCTATTCGCCTTTGCTCAACCATTCTTGCTAAAAAGTTTAACAAAGCGAAGAAGGTAATTATTTGCTGTAATATTCCACAACAAGCTGTTCGTTTAGCTTTACCGGTATTTGGTCGCGGAGTGGGACATTTACCAGTTTAGCTTCTAGCTTGTCTTTGTTCACAACCAAATAGTTGGGGGCTTCCGGAGCACCCTCTATTGCCTCTTTTATTTGAGGATGGTTTTTGGATTTTTCACGAGCAGCTATCAAATCGTTTGGCTTTATCACATGGTTTGGTGAAAAACTACGGTGGCCGTTAACCTGAAAATGACCGTGGGCAACATATTGGCGTGCCGCAAAAATTGTGCGGGCAAAACCGGCACGATACACCAAGGCATCTAATCTTGTTTCCAAGAGGCACATAAGGTTATCACCGGAAGAGCCATCTCTGCGGTTTGCTTCGTCGTAAGTTTTGGCTAACTGTGCCTCGGAAATATTGTAAGTGAATTTTAGCCTCTGTTTTTCTACTAGTTGCTGCTTGTAAACGCCTGCGTTCTTTTTGCGACTCATTCCGTGCTGGCCCGGGGGGAATTTGCGGCGTTCTAAAACCTTTTGCGTTTTGGGAGTAACAGCCAAATCTAGCGACCTGGCAACTTTAGCTTTGGGACCTCTATAGGCCATATATACCTCGTAAGGAAGCTCTTTGGTTAAACCATTCAGCAGGCAGAGCTTGGCTCAACCGAATGGGAAACATGAAAATAGCAAATTTTTTTGGAAACGTAAGAGAAATTCTCCTCAAAAAGCCATTGCCCGCAATTTATAACCACCCCTTCCGGCACTTTCCATAAGCCACCAAGATGGTTATGCCCATGCACAAAGGTATCGCAGTTGTTTTTTTGCATAATTTCACGCACTTTGTCTAAATATTCTTCTTCCGGAACTATACGCTTTTTGTTAAAATCCCTGCTATTTGAACCAACAGCAAGGGCAAGATGCATCCCAATATCCGGATGAAGCCATTTGAATAAAAACCTGTTTGGCTTAAAATCCAGAATTTTTCTGAAAAATCTATAAGAGCCGTCTATCCTAGCTAAACCATCTCCGTGGCAAATATAAACCCTCCTGCCGTGGAGTTCCGCTATAAAATGCGAATAAACCTCTATGCCAAGCTCCCGTTCAAAAAAATTTCCGCAAGCAAAATCATGGTTGCCCCTAATCAACCTAACTTCACAACCTTTGTCTTTTAAGCCTGCCAATGCCCTCAAAATGCTAGTATAATGCGAGGGTATGTAAAAATCGTATTCATACCAAAATTCAAATAAATCACCTACAATAAATAAATGAGAAGCCTTGCCCTCAAGCTCTTTTAAAAATGCCAGCAAATGTTCTTCGCGCTCCGGCACGGCACCTTTTGGAGAAATGCCCAAATGCACATCAGATATAAAATAAGCCGCACACATATCATTTTACCAATGCTGTAAATTCCATGAAAACCTTTTGCATTCGCTCCTTATCCAAGTCTCCATATACAGCTACCACAGTTCCGTTAGAAAGCCTGCTCAGGAGGGTTGTGCTATCATATCCATAAATATTATTTTGCCATTCCGTTATGAAAATTTCCCAATCTTTTTCCGATACTTTACCGGAGCTGCAAGCACAAGCCCAAGAAAAATCAGAATCCCTGTACCTGCGTACATGCATATTAAACGAGGCTTCTACTCCTAAAAAATGCTTTTGCTGCATGGAAAGGTCTTCGTCTGGGCGGGTGTTTTTAAGGCTAAAATTGCAAAGACTTGAGCTTGAGCTTGTGTCTGCGGCTGGGAATCTTTTTGTAAAGGATAAAAGCGAATCTAAAGCAGAGGAATTTTGGGAAATTGAAAATTGGTAAGAAAAAATAAATACCCGCCTACCCCATCTGAAAAATCTTTTTCTATCCCCGCCTATTAAATGCTCAATTTTCTCTGCTATACCATCAAGTTTGTGAAAAAAATCTTTGGCAAGCGTTGCATTTTCAAATTCGCAAATTGAAACTTTCATTGTGTCTCCATTGTCCATGGCATAGAATAAATCTGCCTGCCTGTTTGCACGGGTATAGGGTTCCGGCTCGGTAAAATAGGCATTAAAAGGCTGCATCTCGCTTAGATGTATTCTTTCTAAATCAAGTTCTTCAATGCTTGGATCTTCAATGGAGCAAGCAAAAAAAATAGTGTTTATAAATATTAAACACGCTAACATTATAATCATGATAATATTACGGCACAAATCTAAACTCCTTTGTAAATCTTTGCTGGACGGGCACCCCCCCTACAAGAGCAGGTGAAAATTTATACTGCCTCACAGCCGCAAGTGCCTCTGTTTCAAAACCAAAACCGCTAGGCTCAACCGCAGTTGCAAAAGCCTCTGCCACATTTCCGTTTTTATCTATCACCATATAGATTTTTGCAAAACCGGCTATTCCTCGCCTTTTTGCTTGCGCCGGGTACACTGCCAAAACTTCTTTTAATAATTTTGCCTCAACCTCAACATCTTCTGCATTGTAAATGACATTTTCCATTCCTCCGCTGCCAATTGATACTCCGCTCTCCCCCGCCCCGGCAAGCGATAAATCCATAGAAAATCCCTTTATCCCTTTGTTCAAACTATTCTGTGCCTGGTTGGGTTTAAACTGATTGCTTTGCGGAATTTCTCTTATAGTTCTTTTTTGGATTTCCCTTTTTTGTTCTTTAACTAAAACCTCAACTTCCCTGCTTACAATTTTATCCTTTTCGTTTTTTGCATAATCCTTTGAAAAGAAAAGTGCATTCAAAACGGGTACGGCTAGGAAAAATACCGCATTTATTATAAATGCAAGCAAGATTATGAGAATTATTTTAGATATATTGCCCACGCCCATGTTTTTTCCAACGCCTCCAGCCACGGATATACCTGCTTTTCCCCTTTTGCCATTGCAGAAACCCTGCCGGCAAGGGAATAGCCCCAATTATTTATATGCACTATATCTACTCTAGCATTCTTTCTTAACCCTGCACTTTCTTTTGCAAGTTCAATTGCCCGTTCAAAACCTCCAATTTCGTCCACCAAACCGTTGCTTATTGCATCCATTCCTATATACACTCTCCCGCCGCCCAGCGAATCTGCTTGTTCTTCGCTAATGTTCCTACCTTTTGCCACAACACCTATAAAGCGTGAATAAAAGTCGTCCATATATTCTTGAAGAGCCAAGCTATCACCTTCTGAAAGTCCGCCGAATATGCTTCTGGAATTTGCGCTTTCGTGGGTTTTAACCACTTCGCTTTTTATTTTTAATTTTGAAAGAAGGCCGCTCAAATTTGCCTTGCCTCCATAAATTCCAATGCTTCCAACAACGCTGCCAGCCTCTGCAACAATTTTATCTGCAGCACACGCCGCATAATATGCACCGCTCGCCGCCATATCGCCAACACTCGCTATAATGGGCACTCCATTCCCTCTCAAAGTTTTAAGAATGTGCCAAAGCTCATCAGAAGCTACCGCCGAGCCGCCCGGCGAATTTATGCGTAAAACCAAAGCCTCATAACCGCTGGAATATATATCGTTTATGGTTTCTATTAAATCTGCAACTCCGGCCACGCTTTTTCCAAACAAAGGGTCATTTGAGCCATAGCCGCCAACTATCATGCCATCGATGTTAAGCACCGCTATTTTTGCCCTTGGCTGCCAAGAATTTGAAAGCAATTTTTTTCCGTTTAAATACCAATCTTCAAAATGTGCATTATTATTTTCCTTGCCAAAAAAAACTTTGGAAATATATTTTGGAACATCCTCTGAGTACAAAATGGTATCTGCCAAACCATTATTTTTTGCCGAACTCGCTGTGACTTTTGGGCTATTTGCTATGCTATCTAAAAATTCCGGTGAAATTTTTCTGGAAGCTGCAACCGTATCTCTAAGCACTGCCCACCAGCCATCCAAAATTCCTTGCAAATTTTCCTTAGCCTCCTTGCTCATAGAGTCTAAAGTATAAGGTTCCATTGCAGATTTATAGCTTCCGTGCCTAAACATCTCAACCTTTATTCCTGCCCAGTCTAACAAACCCTTGTAATAAAAAACCTCGTTTGCAAGCCCTTTAAAATCAACAAAAGTTGAGGGTTGCAAAATTATTTTATCTGCTGCAGAAGCCGCATATATAACAAGAGGGCGGTAGCTGTTTGCATAAGCGGCTATTTTTTTGCCTTTGCTTTTAAGGGAATAAATTCCCCTGCGAATTTCTTGCGAAATGCTTAGACCGCTGCTATAATCGGAAAAATCAAACACTATAGCTCTTGCATTTGATTTATCAAGCATATCAAAGGTGTTTCGCAATGTTTCCAAATCGTCTTCGTGCTTGCCAAGCAAACTCCAGCCCCCGCTTTTTTCGTTTATGCTGCCAAGAGGAACGCGAATAACCATCCCCCAATTCATCCCATGTTCCAACGCCAACGCTCCTTCGCTCAATGCAGAATGCCATATCATGCCAAATTTTTTGAAATTCGGGCTTGAATCATCCCAATCGTCTGCGGTTAATGAGTAAGAAGCATTTAAATGCGAACCAATGCCGGCAGAATACGAAACACGAAAAACACCGTTGTTATCAGGTTCCACAAGCGGAAATTCCATGCCAACAATCAAACCAAAGACCTCTAGCTCCAACAATAAATTCTGTTCTGTTTGCGAAGCAAACCCCACATTCCAACTTGCCGTTATTACAGGAAAAGGTCTTATTGAAAGCCCCAAGTTTTGCATTCTATTTTGGTAAAAACCATATTGAAATAAATTTTCGCTCCAAAATCCAAGCGAAACAAAAGAAAGAGGGCGTAAAATAAAACCAGGGGAATAAGAAAAAGAAGTTCCGTCTTTTTCTGAAATTCTAGTTGCAGAAAATCTATTTCCAAAAAAGAATGAGCGGCTTGAATTAAATCTGCTATTCACAAAAGACCACTCGCTTCTATCGTAGCCGTTTTTTCCTTTTGTCCAATCAAAAGCGGTTCCGTAATTGCTTCCCCAAAATCCAAACAAAAAATTGTCCATGCCTTTGATGTTTTGTTTGTCTCTTTCGTAGCCAAAAATAACTCCGGAACTTTCAAAAGCACTTAATGCAGCAGGGTTTCCCTGCATTCCCCCATCCTGAGAAAGCGAAGCATAACGGCTCTCACCGGAAACGGTAGCAAAAAGCCGTATGGCAAGCAAGAGTACGCAAAGCCCTGTAGCGGTAAATTTCACAGATCCTTAACCTTGTCTGCGTAGTTTCTGCCTACGGGGATTACTGTTTTTGCGGCATCATTAAGAATAACCACCAATTTTCCGGGAAATTGCCTGCGAATTTCTGCTATTCGGTTCACAGCTACCAAATTTGCACGATGAACCCGTATAAAGGTCTTTGGATCCAGCTTGCTTTCTAAGTCTATCATGGGGGTATCTATTATATAGCGGTTATCGTTTGCATAAACGGCGGTGTATTTTTCATCGCTTTCAAAGCGCACTATCTCTGCGGTATTTATTAGCAGGGTGCGGTCTCCTATTTTAACGTGCAGCCTTTGCAGGTATGCATCGCTTTTATTCTCTATTAAACTTTTCAATTTTTCGTAAAGATTATCGGTGCTTTTTCCCTGCTGTTTTGAATTTTCCAAATCGGTGAGTTTTTCAAGAGTTTGCAGGAGTCTTTCTTGCTCTACGGGTTTTAATAAATAGTCAATGGCGTTTTTTTCAAAGGCTTTTATTGCGTATTCGTCAAAAGCTGTTGCAAAAACTATATATGGAACATCTTTTTCCGGAATTTTGCACAAATCTTCTATCAGTTCAAAGCCACCTTTGCCGGGCATTTGAATATCCAAAAAAACAACAAGGGGCTTGTTTTCCAAAATCTTGCTTAAAGCCGTATCTGCACTCTCGGCCTCGTCTATTTCTAATTCTTTGCCGCTTTCTAAAAGCAGCTTGCGCATTCTAACCCGTGCGAGCGGCTCATCATCAACTACCAGAACTTTCATGAGAGAAAGATAGAAATTTTAATATCCCTTGTAAATGGGCAATAGCTACGCCATAATTTGTTATTGGCACTCCCTGCTGTTTTGCTTCTTCTATGCGCGATAGCACGTATTTACGGTTAAACATACAGGCACCGCAATGGATAATTAAATTGAATTTAGTTAAATCTTTTGGAAAATCCATGCCGCTCACAATTGTTGTTGACAAGGTATTTCCAAATCTCTGTTTTAGCAAATTAGGAATTTTTTCCCGCCCTATATCTTCGCCCAAAGGTGCATGGGTGCAGGCTTCTGCAATCAATATATGCGAATCCTTTGTCAAATTGTCAATCGCTTTTGCTCCGTTCAAAAAGCTTTCTATATCGCCTTTATATGCGGCAAAAAGCACCGAAAAAGAGCTTAGCTTGCTTTCTTTTGGCTTTTTATCATATACCAATTTGAATACCTGCGAGTCGCAAATTATCAAAGACGGTGCTTTATGCAAGGCGGCTAATGTTTCGTCTATTTTTTCTGCTGTGCAACTGATCACTATACATTTTTTGTCCAATAGTTCGCGGATAGTTTGCACCTGCGGCAGTATAAGCCTACCTTTGGGTGCTTGTATGTCTTGAGGCATTACCAGCATTACAATATCGCTTTCGCCTGCTAAATTTCCCACAATGCTAATCTGTTCTTCCGGAGCATTTTCAATCAAGGCGTTTTTTACTTCTTCAATATTATGTTTTTTCAAGGCATTTACAACAATTATCTTCTCGTCCAATTCTGCTTTTAATTTGGAAACTATCCCTGCCGCATTATTATTTTCCATATCATTAACAACAACAATAACCTTGGCATTTTGCTTTTTAAGAGAATGCACCCAAGATATTCCTTCTTTAATATCCGTATCGCAAAATATTACAATAGCCATATCTGCTTTTTTTATTACCAGTTTGGTTTTCTCAATGCGTTTAATTCCAAGATCGCTGGTATCTTCAAAGCCGGCCGTGTCAATAAATACAACAGGCCCAAGGCCGCTGATTTCCATAGCTTTGTAAACAGGGTCTGTAGTTGTTCCCTTTTTTTCTGAAACAAGGGCTACTTCCTGCGATGTGATAGCATTTAACAGCGTTGATTTACCGCTATTAACTTTGCCAAAGATGCCTATATGCAACCTTGAAGCATTGGGGGTTTTTTGTAGAGTCATGGGGGAAATATAGAAAAATAACGTCACTCCAGCCATAAAATATCTATTTTATATACTTGACAAAGCACAAAATCTTGACTAAAATGAAATTGGACTTCATTTTGGTCAAAGGGGCAGTAATGGAAACAATGTTTTATGAGAGGCACATTGCAAAGGTAATTGAGCGGCAAAAAAAGCAAAAGGCGGTTCTTATCGTAACTGGTCCGCGGCAAGTTGGCAAATCGAGCATTCTAAAAAGGATGTTGAAAGGTGTGAGATATATAACGCTTGATAGTCCTCTGCTACGTGAGGCGGCAACAGAACGCCCCACGGCATTTTTAATTGAAAACAAACCGCCAATAATAATTGACGAAATTCAAAAAGTAAAAAGTTTGTTTGAGTACGTCAAAATGATTGTTGACGAAGACAAAGCGGTTGGACAGTATTATCTTACAGGTTCGCAACGATTTAACCTTATGAAAGGCGTCTCTGAAAGCCTTGCGGGGCGTGCGGGGATTATAAATATGCTTGGTTTATCAAAGCGCGAGTTGAATGGCATTAACTATACCGAGCCATTTTTGCCGATAAAAAAGCACCTTGACGAAATGCGAAAGTTTAATGTCAAATATGATTATGAAAATATTGTGAAAATAATCCATAAAGGCTCGTTCCCCGCACTATATGAGAGAGAAACCGACCTTAAAGATTGGAAAGATTATCATACTTCCTACTTGCAAACCTATTTGGAAAAGGACGTATCGGAACTCATAAATGCCACCAATATGAGTGCATTTGTAAAGTTTATCAAGGCAACAGCGGCACTCTCAGGTGAGCAGTTAAGCCGCACTACGCTCGCACAGTTATGCGGCATGAACGAAAATACGGTTAAAAGTTGGCTATCCATCCTTGAAACAAGCGGCATGATTTACATAATGCAACCATATTGCAACAATCTTAACAAACGGCTTGTCAAAACGCCAAAACTGTACTTTTTGGATACGGGACTTGCGTGCTTTTTAACAGGCTGGAATACCCCACAACAACTTCTAGACGGCGCACGGTGGGGGCACATTTTTGAAACCTATGTTGTAAGTGAAATTATCAAAAGTTACTTTAACGACGGGACAATCTACCCCGCCATCTACTATTATCGCGACAAGGAAAAGAACGAAATTGATGTAATAATCGAAGAAGGCAACACTCTTTACCCCATTGAAATCAAATCAACCACCGACCCAACATCGGCAATGACAAAAGCGTTTAACGTCCTTAATAAAATCTCTGGCAAAACAATTGGCGAGGGCGCAATAGTATGCCCCGCCCGCGATGTTTTACCCTTCTCGAATAACACATGGATTATCCCCGTGGATAGAATATAATTACAACGACTAAAAATCCAACTCCTCTATTGGCACTATCTTTGCACCTTCCAAAAGCATCTTGCTGTTTGCTCCTACAATGCTTACTTTAAAAGAATCCGGGTTAAAATACTTTGCCGCCATTGCTCTAACCTGCTCTGCGGTAACGGCACGGATCTTTTCCGGGTATTCCTTGTAATGGTCTAAACTGCGGCCGTTAAATTCCGAGGAGGCAAAGGTGTTTGCGGTTGTTTCTGCGTTTTCAAACATACTAGGCATGGATTCTATAAGGGATTTTTTTGCGAATTCAAGCTCCTCCGCTGTGGGTCCCTCTTTGCCCAGTTTTAGGCATTCTTCCCTTATCATTTGCAAAGCGGTTTTAGCAGATTCTGCCTTTGTTTGCAAAGAAATCCCAACAAGAGCAATATCTTCGTAGTCTGATTGGGCAAAACTGTAAATTGAATATGCAAGCCCGTTTTGCGTGCGGACAGTGTTTGTTAGCCTTGAAGAAAAAGAACTGCCGCCTAAAATATAGCTGGCAATGGCGGTTTGATAGTAATCCGGGTGAGGGCGTTTAACAAAAGGAGCCGCCATAAATATATTCGCTTGGCTAATATCCTTTTCACTCGCAAAAATCCCCTTTTGCTCGTTGAATTGCAACTCCTGTGCTTGCTTGCGGGTATTTGGGTTGCTCTTCCAGTTTGCAAATAATTCTGTTAAAGTGTTTTTCAAGGAATCCGTGTTAAAATCACCGGCGGCGGCAATTATAACTCTGCGTGGCACAAAAAAATCATCCTTTATGGCTCGTAAATTTGCCCTTTTAACATTTGCAATGTTTGTGCTGTCTGCTTTCCATAATCTGGGATTGTCTTTGTATAAAACCCTTGCCGCAAGAGCATGCATTTGGGAACTCGGCTGGTCGTAGCGGTGCATATAGCTTTGGATAGCGGAGTTTTTTTGCAATTCCATACGGCCGGAATCAAAATATGCCTTGTTAAACAGTTCAAAAAGCAAGGGTAAAACTTTATCAAAATCACGGGATAAACAATTCAAATGTATTTGGCTTCTAGTTGAACCTATGCTTGAACTTATCTTTGCAGACAAAAACTCCAGAGAATCGTCTACGTTTGCGGGGCTTAGAGTTTCTGTGCCCCCTTTTGAATACAGCGAAGACAATATTTGCAACAAAGCAGCTTCTTCCTTATTTTGCGGAATAGCACTTTCTCTGAAATAAAAAGTCAAGTCAATCAGAGGAATTGCCGTATCTCTAACAGCATAAAGAGTAATGCTATCTGTTATGGCTATGCGGTAATCGCTTGGATGCGGAGGTGTGTATTGGAACTCCGGGAAAACGATGTCTTTGTAGGATTGCGGAACTTTATCAGCTTCCTGAATTGGGCTTGAAGGCTCTTTTTTTGTTGCGGCGCAGCCTGCCAAAAGAATAAAAATTGCAAGAAATTTTAACATAAGCAGGGTAAAATATAGTAAAAAATCTGTTTTGATGCAGCCCTTGAAACATAGCGGCGGATTTCATAGGAGATTAGAGCCTATACCCACGGCTACCCTTATCTGGTTTCCCGAATTTGCAAAACTATAGACGGAAAATACAAAAATCCCATAAGTCCTAAAAATCGGGGGTATCGGGGAAAATTTCTTTCTATATTTAATTCCATGAACAAATTCCTTTTTTCTCTCGCAATTTGCGCCTCTGCTGCATTCTCAGCAGACTTGACTGTTGTTGCTATGGATTACAAACAGGAGTATCCGCAACGCTACAAAACCATTGTTCTTAGGGGCAAAAAAGGCACCGCTTTTGAAGCCACCACAAACGCAAACGGCATTGCCCGCCTTAGCGTCTCAAACGGGGATACCTATTCAATCTGGTGCGATGGCATAACCGGAGAATTTGACTGCGGGTTTGGCGAAACATGGCAGGTTCCACATGATGCCGGCTCCGGTGAAATTCACGTTTATTACGATGATGACCGCTTTGACCTAAAAGGCGTGACTTTCGCAACTGGAAAAGCCGAAATTTTAAGCTCTTCATTCAAAATTTTGGAAAGCACCGTAAAAGGCTTGCAAAAATTCGATACGGTAAAGGTTGAAATTTCCGGGCATACAGACAATGTAGGCGGCCTTGAATACAATGAAAAATTATCACAGGCAAGGGCAGATGCTGTTCGCAATTACCTGATTAAAAAAGGCATTGCAGAAAATAGGGTAACAGCCGTGGGGTATGGCTACTCACGCCCAAGAGGAGACAACAAAACAGAAAAAGGCAAAGCGCAAAACCGTAGAATTGAGATTAGCATTATATACTAACTCGGTAGTAAGATATGCAAGGTGGAATACTTCGTTCAGGTGATTTCTTGCTGGCAACACCGGCTCTTAAAGGCAGTTACTTTCAGGATTGCGTGATTTTCATGCTGGAGTGCTCGCCCGGGACCGGCTCCTGGGGCTTGGTTATAAATCACCCGGTGCACATGCCGCTAGACGAGGTTTTTAAGAGAAATCCAAAAATGATGAACGGATTTGTCCCAGCAGAAATGCTCAAAGCAGAACGGAATTTGCACACATTCTTCTTTGGCGGACCCGTCCAAAATACAGACCCTTTTCAAAAACTTTCTGTTTGCATTCTGGAAACAGGCTCCTCTGTTTTTAACGGAGCTTACGAAATTTCAAAAGGAATTTTTTTATCCAGAATACCTTTGGATATGGAGTTGCCTGTGTCTAAACTGCTATCTCCGCAAAACAAAACGGCACGCATATTCTTTGGATACAGCGGCTGGAATCCTAGGCAATTGGAAAAGGAAATTTTAGATGGTGCTTGGGATATTTCAAGCCCCATTCCTTATGATGTATTCTCCAAAAACAGAGATGAAGTACCCGTAACAGTAAATAGATTCCGTGAGTGTTATGAAAATTACAGAGCCTAGCCATAACAGCACGCACAACGCTCTGCGGCAGGTGGCTGTTGAGCAAAAAAAATGGAATTTGCACGGATTTTCAATATCCGGGCTTTCAACTTATTTTCAAATTCCAGAATTGGATTTGTGCGTTGATATGGGCGAATGCCCCATGAGCGCACTCAGCCTAAACCATGTTCTTTTAACTCACTCACACGGAGACCACAGCCGCTGTTTAATGCGTCACAATTCACTCCGCCGCATGATGCAAAACCCAATTCAGGCAGTATATTACATTCCTGAAGCCGTTTATGAACTTGCAGTTGATTTGATAAGAGCAGAAACCATGTTTGAAGGCGTTTCTGAAGAACGCTTTGAATTGCCACGCCTTGAAAGCGTTAAACCAGGTGAACGTTTTAACCTAGAGTATCGCAAAGATTTGGAAATATTTCCTTTTAACGTAAAACACTCAATTCCTGCACTTGGTTATACGGTTTTTTATAAAAAGAAGAAATTGAAAAAAGAATATATATCCTGTGAAACAGAGGAAATTATACGCTTAAAAAAATCTGGCGTTGAAATTACAAATGATGTTCGCGAACCTGTGGTATCTTTTATGGGAGATTGCCTTGGCGAATCATTGTGGGAAGAAAGGCATATCTGGGACTCCCCCGTTGTGGTTTGCGAATGCACATTTTTAGAAAAAGACGAAATTGCCATGGCACGCAAAAAAGGGCATACCCATATAGAACACCTTGCGCAGATTCTCAGCAAAGTTGGTGGCAATATGGCTTGCCAATGCATAGTTTTAACGCATTTTTCAATGAAGTATTCAAAAAAACAAATTTTAGACCTTGTATATAAAATTATACCAGGAGAATTTAAGGAAAGAGTTAAGGTATTCTTATGAGAAATGCTCGGTGGCTAGCAGCTTTTATTTTAATGGTGAATATGGCACATGCCTTGGATCCAATGTACGATTACCGCTATACGCTAGGTCCAGAAATTCTTGTTCCAGATGCCTTTCATGCCGGGTTGGGTGCATTTACCCGTGCAAACGATGATCTTAAAATAGTTTTTAATTTTCAATTAGGTATAGTAAATAGTTTTGAAATGGGCTTAAAATATATGGTTGGAACAAACGACGATTGGATTATAACAAAAAAACCATATAGGAACCACACTTTGTCCATGATTGATATAGGTGCTAAGTATGCCATTTCACGGAATCTATCTTTGCAGGCAGATGTTCCTATGGCTCTTAACAAAGATAGGGAGTGGGGGGGCGTGCTTTCACTTTCTCAATGGGATGGCTATACAAAAAATGTTTCGTTTCTTTTTGAAGGGCGTCTTGGTTTTGGCGGCGCAGCCGGGCACAGCAGGCACGTAAAACCCGCAGCAGCTTTTGTGCCTTATTTTCAGATAGGAGATGCCTTTAGAATTTCCATTGGAACAATAGCTTCCGGCAGCAGATATTTAAAAGATGATTTTATGCTGGATATTTTACCCAAACTGGAATTAGGCTTGGCCTGGTTCCGCCTGCAAACCGAGGCCTCCATTGGAATTTTAACTTGGAAGGCAGAAAAATACAACCGCTATGCCCTATTCATATCTGCAGATATTTAATGCCTTGCCCTATGAACATAAAAACGAAGTTTGTAGGGCAAGAACCCTTTGATCCTGTTACAAGGCATTGGATGAAGATATGACATTGGGCTGCTTATGCAAAAATTTTTCTACAGAGATCTCGGGGCCATTTCTATAAGTTCCTGATAGAAATCTGCGGTTTGCTTTGCTATGCCTCTCCAGCCAAAGATATTTTTTGCCCTTTGCCTTGCTGCAACACCCATTTGTTTGGAATATTCCAAGTTCGTTAACAGCAAATTTAGTTTTTCTGCGAAAAAACTTTGGAATTTTTCAGGGTCTTTAGGTGAAAAATCTACATTTGATTTGTATTCCAAAGGAACCAAAAAACCGGTTTCACCATCCACTATTATTTCCGGGATTCCACCTACCTTGCTGCCTACAACAGGAGTTCCGCAAGCCATCGCTTCCAAGTTTATTATGCCAAAAGGCTCGTAAAGAGAAGGAGTTGCAAATACCGCGGCATGGCTGTAAAGCACCCTGAGTTCGGAGTGAGGCATCATTTCTTGAATCCAAATAACCCCATCACGATTTTTTTGAACTTCTGTTATTAGGTTTTTGCTTTCTTCCGCTATTTCCGGAGTGTCTGGGGCACCTGCGCAAAGCACTACTTGCGCGCTTGGGTCTATTTTTGGAATTGCTTGTATCAATTGAGAAATGCCTTTTTGCCTTGTAATTCTGCCTACAAAGAGCATAAAGGGTCTTTGCGGATTTATGCCGTATTTTTGCAAAATTGCTTCATCAAAAGTTGGGCGATAAAAATCCGGATCTATGCCGTTATAAATAACCTTTATCCTATTTTCGTCAACTTCGTAAAGATTTATAACATCTTGCTTCATCTCTTTGCTAACGGCTATTATTCCGCTTGCGCTTTGGTAGGCATTGCGTTCAATCCAGCAAGTCATTGCATAGCCCCCCCGACCTAGCTGCTCTGCTTTCCATGGGCGGTGAGGTTCTAGAGAATGTGTTGTAAGCACAAGCGGTATGCGGTAAAGGCGGCTTGCTAAAACTCCAGCAAAATGAGAATACCAAGTGTGGCAATGCACAATATCTATGCCACGCATAGCAGAAATCCATTGCAAATTAGTGTCTAAAGGTTCAAGAATTTTTTTGAATTTTTGGTCTTCCGGAGAGGCAAAAGGGCGTGAGGGAGAATCTGCAAAACAATGCACAGATACTTCGCACAATTTTTTCAATTCTCTTGTTAAATAATCCACATGTATGCCTGCACCGCCGTAAATATTCGGCGGATATTCGTTTGTGAGTATTGCTGCTTTCATTGCTCATCCCCTATTACGTTGTAACCAAGAGTTTCCAAGCGATTTTCCAATTGATCCTGCATTTTATCGTTTTCCGATAGCCATTGCCGTTTTTGAGCGGGGTAATCTTTGCGAAGCGGATGCCCTTCAAAGTCTACGTGGTTCAAAATTCTTCTCAGATTAGGATGGCCCTCAAATACAATTCCAAATTGATCCCAAACCTCGCGTTCTTGCCAATCTGCTATAGGATATATCTTGCTTATGGTTGGAATTTTTTCACCTTCTTCTACCAAGACTTTTAAACGCAAACGAGCCATGTCTTTGGTGTTTTTAAGGCAGTAGATAACAGCAAAGCGTTTGCCTTTATAATTTTCCATCCCAAGATAATCCACGCCTACAATATCTATTAAAACATCAAAGCCAAGCGTTTCTATAGCATCGGGCAGTTTTTCTGCTGCTATTATCAGGCATTTGTCAACAGCGCGTTCGTCTATGACTGCACCGAATTTTTCCGTTAATTTTGAAATTATATCATTCATTTTATCCAATCCTTGATATTTTCCCATTGCTCTTTTAATTTCTTTTTACGGTCTTCCATATAAGACTCACTCTTTACCTTTTCTTGCAAATCCAGCATTGCGTCAAAAAAGGCTTCCGGGCGGCTTGGGCAGCCGCCTATGTAAATGTCAACGGGAACTATGTGGTCTATGCCGGGCACCGTGCAATAACAATCGTAAAAGCCACCGGAGCAAGCACAGGCACCCATTGCTATTACCCATTTTGGTTCCATCATTTGCTCGTAAATGCGTTTTAATATGGGTGCTTGCTTAAATGTAATTGTTCCGGAAACCGCCAGAACATCCGCTTGCCTTGGGGTAAAACGCACAAATTCGGAACCTAGCCGCGAAAGGTCGTAGCGGGCAGATTCTGTGGACATAAATTCAATAGCACAACAAGCCGTTCCATAAGGAAAAGGCCATAAAGAATGCGAACGACCCCAGCTTACAAGCTCGTCCAGCTTACCGGCAAAAAATCCCGGATTTCCGTTTTGCATATATAAACCTCTATAAGAGGTGAATATAGTAAATTTTTTTCCAAGAACCGCTACTCGCTTTTACAATATATAAACCCTGCGGCAAATCGTTTAACGGCACAAGATGACTGCCCTGTGTAAAATTCAAAGAGCGAACAATATGCCCCTTCAAATCAAAAATATCCACAATCATTGTAGAAGCCGCCTCTACAAGTAAGGCTTTTCCGCTAAGAGCACGCACAGAAAAACTTGCCGGAGATAACTTCCCATTGCCAATAGATACCGGCGACGTAGAACTAGAACTTGGTGTGGAACTACTTGAAGATGCAACGACGCTGGAGCTACTGCTGCTCAAATCTCCTACTACTGCAACGTTAAGTGTTGGCGGTGGAAAATCCATATCGCTTGCAATATAATACCCCGGATGCGGCGGTTGGTTATACGACGAGTTTTGCCATGACACCGCAACCCTGTAAACAGGGTCGTGCATAAGCGTGACCAAGCGGTGTGTAGTTGGCATTATTGTAGTATAAATCCTTATCGCGTTTGTACCATTCCCAAAAATAACCTCTTCCCGCCAGTCTCCGAATAAATCCGCTTGAAGCACGGGGTTGGATTTTGTGCCGTTGATTGAACCGAAGCCGGTCGCCGTCAAAAGACGCGAAGCGCTGTTGTTTTTTACACTCCACTGGTTAATCTGGTTGCCGTCAAGAAGTTCACGGCTAAGTTCGCCGCTCCACCAAATAATGTGGTTCATGGAACTCGGGACGTTTCCCACGACTTTTCCTGTCAAATCGTAAAGCCCCATACCACTAGCTGCCCAAAATTTGAATCCGGGTACATTTTTGTCGAGTTCAGCGGCACAAGCACGGCCTACGTCGGTATCCGCTTTTGGAACGTTGAATATTTGATTGCCGTTGCTCGCCTGCCTTAGCAAAACGCCGTGACCGGTGCTTTTATCCTCGTGCGGCATGTAAATTTGCGGTGTTGCGGTGCTTTTTATCATGTGTGCAACGTGGAGTGCGTCACCGTGCCCCCACCGTGTTGTGTGCATTCCTTTTCCATCGCCCCCTATTACAGCCGCCCCCGTGATTATATCATGTTTCCCGTCACCGTTGGCATCTGCCACGCTAATTTGGTGATTGCCTTGGCCAGCGTAGTTGCTATTGCCGGAAGTGTTGGAATCGAATGTCCATTTTTGCGTCAACTGCCCATTGCGCCAGTCCCAAACCGCAAAAGTCATGCGTGTATAGTAACCTCTCTGAAAAACCGCGCTGGGACGTTCGCCGTCTACGTATGCTACTGCAGCGTTGTAGCGGTCAAGACGATTGCCGTAGTTATCGCCCCAACTGCTCACCGTGCCACGTGCAGGCCAGTAATCAACGGTAGCCAACTCTTTTCCTGTAGTTCCCTCAAAAACCGTCAGATACTCCGGCCCGCTCAGGACATAGCCGTCTGTATTGCGGTAAGCTGTGGCGTGATTAGCCGATGCTGCTGGCCCCATTTTGATATTCGCCCCCGTGCCGTCTTTTGCGCCGGGCGCGGTTTTCACAATCATTTCCGCTTTTCCGTCGCCATCAAAATCGTAAACTAAGAATTGGGTATAATGTGCCCCTGCCCGAACGTTCTGCCCCAAATCTATGCGCCACAAGCGCGTCCCGTCGAGTTTGTAGGCATCGATAAGCACGTTGTCGGTAACGCCGTCCTGCGAGTTGTCTTTTTGGTTGGATGGATCCCACTTGACCACGATTTCATAAACGCCGTCTCCGTCAAGGTCGCCCACGCTGGCATCGCCCGGTGAATATGTTCCGCCTTGTGCACCGGTTGCTGGTCTTTGCAAATTGATATTTATGTACCCCGCGTTTGACCCCTCGGTGCTGTTTATAATTATTGCAGACTCGCTTGCCGCCTGTTCAACGCCATCCACCACAGCCCGCACCGTATAAACGCTGTTTTGCGCAGCGGTTGCGTCCGTGTAAATGGTAGCACCGGTAATTGGCGTTGAATTGAGCTTTGTTGTTCCTCGGTAAACGTTAAAACCCGTGTTATACGGTTCATTAGCCAAAAGCCGCCAAGATACGTAATACCCAGACCCCTTTCGCACGGCTACCAGCCCGCGATTTAATTTTTCCACTTGCATTGTTCCTGCAAATACAGGCATAAAAAGGGCCATGCACAAGCATATCACGGATAGTATTCTCATAAAACCCCCATATTATCAATATACATTTTATTTTGGCATATAGTCAAATTTATCTCTTTCCCACATTTTTCTCCATTTCCCCCCTTTCCACCGCAAATAGAGAAATATCGGAAAAATCATGAATATAAGCACGGTCATGCCCCAGGTTTCCATAACTTCAAAATGGAAAACATTAAAGAACAACCATGCAACAATGGTCAATAGCCAATGCAACCCGCTTGTTATGAACATAACGGCTAAAGTATCTCCTGCTCCTCGCAATGCTCCTGCATAAACAACTACTAAAGTTTCAACGGTTACATAAATTGCAGCAATGCGAATCATCGATACTGCTAGGCTATGGATTTCCGACCATTCCGGAGGAGGTGAGTGCGGAGCAAAAATATCGGTCAAAATGCCGGGTATTCCTACAAAAAGCAGAATTATAAAGCTGGAATAGATCATTCCTATTTTTATTCCCGAATATACAGAGCGGTTTGCAGAGGCAAAATCCCGTGCCCCTATGTATTTCCCAACAATGCTGGTTGCCCCAATTTCTAAGCCTATTAACGGCACATAAGATACCATATCCCAACTAAATGTTATGCTTGTTGCAGTTGCTGCTACTAGGCTTTGAGAATCAAAAATGAGAATTAACGCCTGAAAAGCGAGCATATTTAAAAATATCTCCGCACCGGATGGCAAACCTTTTTTTATCAAGGTGGACAAAATTCTCTTGCTAAAACGCCAGCATTTATTTGTGGCAAAAATTTCTCTGTATTCTTTGCTGAAAAATTTTAAAAATAAAATGCAAAATGCTATGAAGTTCCCTGATATAATTGCAAGAGGCGCTCCGATAATATCAAGCTCAGGAAATCCGAATTTACCGAATGTAAAGCAATAACTCAAAAATAGAGTTACCACAACACCCGCTAGCGTTGCTGTCATCACAATACGGGTTCTTCCAAGCCCTATAAAAAAACACGCAAAGGCATGGCGAAGCATTGTTATTATTGAGCCGTAAAGCAGAATATCAAAATACTGTATTTGCAAAACGCTTTGTTTTGCAGATACATCAAAGAAGTTCAAAAATAAATGAGCAGGCGGCATTAGAGCTAGTGCCAGCGGGTAACTGCATATAGCTATAACTATAGCCTGCACAAGCACAAGCGAGCATCTTGAAGTTTTTTGCGCTCCAAGATTTTGCGCAACCATTGCGGTGGAATAGCTTATAACTCCGTTGAAAAATGTTATAGTTACCATTT
This sequence comes from Fibrobacteria bacterium GUT307, assembly GCA_001462235.1. GTDB lineage: Bacteria > Fibrobacterota > Fibrobacteria > Fibrobacterales > Fibrobacteraceae > Fibrimonas. The sequence continues at coordinate 2,068 of LIUI01000027.1, read as the reverse complement.
CCATCAATCCACCGGTCAAGGCAGCATTCATATAATCGGAACCGAGTTTGGAAAGGAACATTCTGTTTATAAAAACCAAAAAAGTATCAAAAGACATGGATAACACCATAGGCAGAGATATTATCAACATTTCTTGAACGCCACCTTTTTGCGGATTGTCTTTGAAAAATTTCATTATTAAACACAATTTAGTAAATTGCAAATATGTTTGCCATCACAGGTCTAATAGGTTCGGGTAAATCTTTTGTTGCCTCTGTTATAAGAGAGGCAGGGTTTGAGGTTTTAGATGCAGATGCTCTGGCTCATGAACTTTATGAAAAGAATGCGGAACTGCGAAAAAAAATTGCGCAAGAATTTGGCAATGAGGCAATAACAGCGAGCGGTATAAGCCGTGTTTATATCTCTAATCTGGTTTTTAGCGACCCGGAAAAGCTTAAACTTTTAGAAAGCATTGTATATCCGGTTTTATTGGACGAGATTGAAAAAAGAAACCCTGTTTTTATTGAAGCCGCTGTGTTGCATAAATGTTATAATTTTGTAACAAAAATGAAACAAATTTGGGTGGTGGAGGCAAACGAGGATTTGAGAAAGGATAGGCTTTTGGAAAGGGGAATTACGGATGGCAGAGTGGAGGTGCAGAAAGCTGAGAGTTCAGAGTTGAGAATTGAGAGTTGTGTAAGAAGGATTGATAATAATGGGACGAAGGAGGAATGTAAAAATAAGGTTTTGGAACTTTTGGGGGAACATATTCCTGATATAATTCAGAGAGATATTTTGTTAAAAAAATATACAACATTTAAAATTGGGGGGAATGCTAAATTTTTTGCAGAACCAAAAGATATTGAGGAAATTCGTACTTTGTTTGTTTGGTGCAGGGAGTTTAAAATTCCATATTTTATTTTGGGCAAAGGCAGCAATGTGCTTTTTGATGATGATGGCTACAAAGGACTTGTAATAAAATTGAGTAAATTCGGTGCCGGCAATTCTTTGCATTCTTTAATACAAAATGCGGCAAATCAGGGCTTGGGTGGCTTGGAAAAACTGGAAGGAATTCCGGGAACCATTGGCGGCGCTATTTTTATGAATGCCGGAGCACACGGGCAGCAAATCTCGGATTGCATAAAAAGCGTAAGTTCCATAACAGAAAACGGTAAAATAATAACAAGAACAAAAGAAGAATGCAAATTTTCTTACAGAAGCAGCATATTCAAAAATGAAACGATATTATCTGCGGAATTTAATTTTGTTCCAATGCCAAAAGAAATCATATACAAAAATAGAAAAGAAGTTTTAGCTTGGCGAAAAGAAAAACAACCATTGCAATATCCAAACGCAGGTTCCATATTCAAAAATCCCGCTAATAATCTATCCGCAGGTGCCTTAATAGAATCCTGCAATCTAAAAGGCTTTTCAATAGGCAATGCTCAAATATCCGAACTTCATGCAAATTTTATTGTAAATAAAGGCAACGCAACGGCAAAGGATGTCAAAGCATTGATTGAAAAAATAGTTCAAAGCGTTAAGGAAATTCACGGCGTGGAATTGGAGAGAGAGATAATTATTGCTCAAAGCAAATAAAGCGGCTATTTGTCAAGCCTCGTGTCGATATATTTTTTATCTTCGCTTTTAAGATAACCGTTTTTCTCAAGGGTGAATGTGAGAGCTTCTATAGTGTTGTTAAGATGGGCAAAATCGTTGGCTTTGAGCTGTGCGTGGAACTCTTTGTTGTTTTCACTTATCATGTGCCTAATTTTGCTTTTAAGTGATACATAAAGGAAATACCCGAATGTCATAATCACAAGCATTCTCACGTTCTCTGCGTTGAAAACCAAATCCACAGCACTTTCCATAAATAGCCTCCACTAGTAATATAGAAAAAATATCCATAATAGATCACGGTATGGAGTTAGAGAGAGATTGTCAAAGTTAGGCTAGATTTGTAACTCGTTATATTTCAATGGGTTATGCTGTAATCAAGGCATTATTTCGTTTTTTTCTTGAAAAAATATGATTGGTAGCTAAAACCCCCACGCACCCCTATGTTATAGGCTTTCTTTTAGAAAAAAAG
>LIUI01000026.1 GCA_001462235.1 Fibrobacteria bacterium GUT307 | reverse complement strand
TAATTTAGAAAATTAAAAGTGCCGGCAATGCTGCTAAAGCGATAATTGCTATGATTTTTTTCATCTTGATACTCCTTGGTTGAAGGAAATATAGAAAACCCGCCCAATCATTTTCTATTTTATGCTTCATTATACATCTCAGTATGCTCCCATTTTCTTCAATAGTGAAATAAAATCATACAATATATCCGCCGTTTTTACGAGCAATGCAAGATAAAGCCTCCAAAGTATCTTCTTTTGGCAGTGTATGTTCAATATCGTAATTTTCCATTACATTGTCATACCTCTTAATTGAAATCTATCATCTCATAATTTGCATCTATAATTTTTCTAAAATTTTCAGAAACAGCATTATAATCCAAAACATCAACCCTGAACGGGAGCGTTGATTCCATAAAAGCTTCTTTGACATTTCCGAGAATGGAAATTCCAAATTTTTCCTTGCCTATTAAGGCTAAATCCAAATCGGAATGTTTTCTGTTTGTTCCGTTAACTCTGCTGCCAAAAACTCGGACTTCACTGTTCGGAACTGTATTTTTCAAAATATCCTTAACCAAATTCAAAGAATTTTCTGAAATCGCAATCATAATTTCGCCTCTAATTTTTCGATAAATTCCTCTGCATAAGAAACAAATTTTTTTGCAAAACCAAGAACTTCTTCTACGGTTGTTTCGTTGTATTCATGAACTGTTCTGTTTCTCGCCTTATGAAAATCAAACCATTTATCTAAATCCGATATTAAATCCTTTTCCATAGCATATTTAAAAAGCTCATAACGAGGAGCTCCTTCAATAAGTTCCGGGCTAACATTAAAAGAAAGCCATCGTTTCATAAATTTCCAAGAAAGCTCGTAAGCCACTTCAAAATTCTGAATTACACCGGAACGAAGAGTATCTTTTAATGTCCCTCCTTTGGGAGAATACTCATTGTAATCGCCAATACTGGCTTTGAGTGCTCTAACAGCATTTTTCAGCGGTGCAATATCTAATTCCATGCTTTGCATAGTGGGTAATATAGGAAATTCTGTCTTTAAATTACTTCCACCAGTTACCCCAATTTTCTCCCCACCGGAGAAAGGAAGTTTGCGGAGCATTTTCTATCTTCCCCTCTTACTGGCTGCGTCAAGCTCTTCAAGCGAAGTGGAAAATTCCTCTTCCAGCGTGGAAGCATTGCCTTCTTCCAGTAGCGTTCCCACAAGTAGCAGTTCGGTTGCGGTGCCGCCCAGCTCATCCAGCGAGGAAACGTTGAGTACGGCAGGCTTTACAACTGGGAAGTGGCTAATACAGTATGTCCCACGGGCTGGCATTTGCCAAGCAGAGCCGAGTGGGAGGAAATGATAATTTATTGTATCAGTACTACAGATGTTGGAAAGAGGCTTAAAGCAGTAAGTGGCTGGGATAACAATGGCAATGGTGAAGACTATTACGGCTTTTCCGCTTTGCCAGGAGGAGGCTACTATGATAACAATCACCAAGATATGGGCAACGGCGGTTTCTGGTGGAATGCAGGAACAACGTGCACTACCAACTCCGAGAACAAATGTGTATATATTATAAGCTCCTACAATGATGGAGCAACTCCCACCGAATACGGTATGCATTCTTTGTTCTCTGTCCGTTGCGTCAAAGACTGAGCGGCTGGGGTAAAATTTTCTACCTTTACCCCCCATGCAACCAACCGCCGCTTATTCTTCCTTACTTTCCTTAGCTAAAGAACGCATCCTGCTGCTAGACGGCGGAATGGGAACTATGATTCAAAAACACAATTTAACAGCAAGCGATTCTCTGGTGCTCTCTCACCCGGATGTTATAGAAAGCATCCACTCCGAATACCTTAAAGCCGGTGCAGACATCATAGAAACTTGCACATTCAACTCAAATGCCATTAGCCAAGCAGACTATGGAATGGAAAACGAATGCTATAAACTGAACAAAGCCGGTGCAGAAATAGCTCGCAAAGCCATTGAAAAGCACGGTGGCAAACACTTTGTAGCAGGCTCCATAGGCCCAACATCAAAAGCATCCGGCATGGCAAGCAAAGTAGAAGACCCTGCAAGCAGAGGTGTTAGCTTTAGAGAACTCGCAAACGCTTACCAAACGCAAATAAAAGGGCTTTTAGACGGCGGCGTACACATTCTCTTGATAGAAACGGTATTCGATACCCTCAACTGCAAAGCAGCCCTATATGCCGCCTCGCTGGAACAAGAAGAACGAGGGATAAAAGTTCCTGTTATGGTTTCGGGGACTATAAGCGATGCTTCCGGAAGGCTTTTGGCCGGGCAAACTTTAGAAGCATTCTGGAATTCTATTTGCGAATATGATTTATTCGGCATAGGTTTGAACTGCGCCCTTGGCGCAGAAGAAATGGGTGCGCATATTGCGGAACTCTCAAGAATTGCAAATGTTTTTGTAAGCGCATATCCCAACGCAGGGCTTCCAAACCAACTCGGCGGTTATGACGAAACACCGGAAAGCATGGCAAAGCACATTGAAAAATTTGCAGACAACGGATGGCTCAACATAGTGGGCGGTTGTTGCGGAACTACCCCAGACACTATCGCGGCCATGAAAAAGGCAGTGCAAAATAAAGCCCCGAGAAAAATCCCTGATATAAAAAAAACAACTAAACTCTCCGGCTTGGAACCCATTGAAATCACAGAAAACAGCAATTTTATAAATATCGGCGAACGGAATAATATGGCGGGCAGTTTGAAATTCGCAAAGATGGTCCGGGAAAATAACTGGAGCGAAGCTATAGCTATTTCCATTACCCAAATTGAAAACGGCGCGCAAATCATAGATATAAATGTGGACGACGGTTTGCTAAACTCAAAAGAAAAAATGCAGCATTTTGTGAACCTCTATGTTTCCGAACCGGCAGCGGCAAAATGCCCCATTATGGTGGATAGCTCGGACTTTGAAGTTTTGCTTGCGGGAATGGAATGCTTCCCCGGAAAAGGCATTGTGAATTCGCTTAGCTTAAAAGAAGGCGAAGAGGCATTCTTAAAAAAAGCGAAGGAAGTAAAGCGTATGGGCTTTGCCCTTGTTTGCATGGCTTTTGACGAGCAGGGACAAGCGAATAGCTACGAGAGAAGGATTGAGGTTTGCAAAAGGCAATATGATTTGCTCACTCAAAAATTGAATTTTAACCCCTGCGATATTTTCTTTGACCCAAATGTTCTTTCCATAGGAACGGGCATTGCAGAACACGCAGACTATGCAAAAGATTTTATAGAGACTTGCAAATTCATAAAGGCAAATTTGCCGCACTCGCACATAGTAGGCGGAATTTCAAATTTGAGTTTTGCTTTTAAGGGCAATAATGCAATCCGTGAAAGTATGCACTCCTGCTTTTTATACCACGCCTCAAAAGCCGGCATGGATTTTGGCATAGTGAACGCAGGGCAGCTCCCTATTTACGATGATATTCCCATTATAGAAAGGGACTTGATAGAAGACCTTATTTTCAACCGCCGCACGGATGCAACAGACCGCCTTTTGCAATATGCAGAAAGCATCAAGGAACGCAAAAGCGAAACAACGGGCAACGCAAATGCTCTTGCTTGGAGAGAATTGCCTTTGGAAGAGCGTATTTCTTATGCCCTGGTTAAAGGCATGGATTCCTTTATAGAACTTGATGCAGAAGAAGCACGCATCGCTTTTGGCAGCCCGCTCAAAGTAATAGAAGAACCCTTGATGAACGGCATGAATAAAGTCGGCGAACTTTTTGGTGCGGGAAAAATGTTTTTGCCGCAGGTTGTGAAAAGCGCAAGAGTTATGAAAAAGGCGGTTGCCGTTTTGCAACCCCATATTGAAGCAGAACGCAAAGGATTGGGTGCAAAGGCGGGAAAGGTATTGCTGGCAACCGTAAAAGGCGATGTTCACGATATTGGAAAAAATATAGTAGCAGTTGTGCTAGCCTGCAATAACTACGAAATAATAGACCTAGGCGTAATGTGCCCCGCAGAAAAAATTTTGGAAGCAGTCAAGGAACACACTCCGAATTTGGTTGGGCTTTCCGGGCTTATAACTCCAAGCCTCGCAGAAATGAGTTTTGTTGTGGAAATTCTCTCAAAAGAGAATCTTGATATTCCCGTTATGATAGGCGGTGCAACAACTTCTGCTTTGCACACCGCGGCAAAAATAGCACCGCTTGGCAAACAACCCGTTGTCTATGTCCCTGATGCCGGGAGAGCTGTCTTTGTAGCACAGTCCATTTTGAACAAATCCAAACAAAACGCATTCTTGCAAGAGAACTACGAAAAACAGCAAAAACTCCGCGATACCCTGAGCCGTAAGGAAGAAAAGCCCCTTACCCCTATTGAAGAAGCCAGAGAAAGAGGCTTAAATCTTGATTTCTAAGGCCGGGCTACCTCTTCTTTTTGCTGCTGCTGGGGCTCTGTGCTTCTGCTCCCTCTGCAAGCCACAGTTTTAGCAGATTAGCCGCATTGTCCGGGTTGGCTATTGTCCAATCTTCCAGTTTTTGTATAAGCTCGTTTTGCTTTCGAACAGGTTCCGGGATGTCTTCGGTTTCTGCTTCAATGGCAATCTTTTCGTGGGGAGGCACAGGCGGGTTCATAGACCGCAGCAAACTCTCCGCAACTATTCTTAGGAATACAAAAGCCAAAATCACTATTAAAACTATCGTAATTCTTAAAGCCCATGTTTCCCACAATTCCTTATTGCCCAATTGTTCCATAGCCTCACGCTCTTCTTCCCAATAACTGCGGTCAAATTGCATATTGGCAACATAAACGCTATCATTTCTCTCTTGTGAAAAACCAACGGCGTTTTTAACCGCTTGGGTAAGTATTAATATTTCTTCTTCGGAACGAGGGCGGTAAATTCTTCGCCCGGAAAGACTGTCTCTATCGTAAAGGCCATCTACCATTACAGAAACGGAAAGCCTTTTGGTTGTGCCGGGGCTGCTTATTATTTGCGCAACTATTCTATTCACCTCGTAGTTGGCAATTGAGCTTTCCCTTGTTTCGTTGCCGGCTTCTGGTGGAACATTTGAGCGAGTGCCATCTTCTCGCTGCTCGGAGCGGACTACTCTTTTTGTGGGGTCATAGCGTTCTTCTGTTCTGCTTATCTGGTCAAAATCCAAATCTACGGAAACTTCTACTGTTGCTTTGTTGGGGCCCAAAACCCCATCCAGCATTTTGAGAACCTGCCTTTTAAAGCGTTCTTCCGTGGAGCGGCGAAGTTCCATATTGTGGTCCGTATGCTCGGCAACGGCGTTATCTGCGTATCCCTTTGTGAGCATATTTCCATTATCGTCTAAAACGGTCACCTGCCTGGACTTCAAGCCCTCCACAGCGCTTGAAATCAAATGCTGAATACCTCTTATCTGCCTATCCTGCAAATCTCCGCCCGGGCGCAGTTTGATTATAACGCTTGCGGTAGCTTCTTCCTTTTTTTCCATAAAAAGGGTCTGTTTGGGAATACTCACATGAACCCTTGCCTGCTCAACCTCGCTAAAGGTTTCAATGGAACGTGCCAGTTCTGCTTCTACGGCGCGGCGATAATTCAAATTCTGGGCAAAATCCGTCATGCCAAGCTGGTTTTTATCAAAAAGCTCATAGCCTTTGTTCTGGGACCTGGGTAGCCCGTTCCTCGCCAAAGACATTCGAACTTCGTAAAGGTTTTCCTTTGGAACCAAGATTGTGCGGCCGTCGTTATCCAATTTATACTCGTATTTATTCTCGGTCAAAAAAGCGGTAATGTCTGCAGCGGCAGATACTTCCATGTTCGCAAAGAGCGTTGCCATGCGGGCATCCGTTGCATTCACGGCCTGGAGCGATACCACCACCACCACGCCGGCAAACATCAAAACCATGGAAGATGCTAGAATTGCCTTCTGCACCGCATTAAATCTTTGCCATATATCCCTGAACTGGGTTAATAATTGCCGAAAAAATTCAGACATGAGAGGGAATGTAGAAAAAAAAATGCACCAAAATAAAAAAAATGAAAAAAAGTGTCAACAGTTGTTGCAAAATGCGGCTTATTGGAACTTTTTTCCTCTGAAACGCGTCTAAGTATATAGACAACAAAAAAGGAGACTATTATGAAAACTTTGAAAATGGGTTTTTGCCTACTTCTGGTTTTGAGTGCGCAGGTTTTTGCGCAAAGGTTCACAACCATAGAGCCGGATACATTGCGAACCGGCACCATATCAAGTATATCTGGCAAAAAATATGGATATTACCCGAGTTTAAAACAAATAGCAGCTTTGGGAGAGAAAAACTCAAGTTATGCAAATTTAATGTTGCTTGGCGGCAGAGACACCTCATTTATAGAAGGGCAAAAAAGTGTTGGCACTTATAATGTTGTGAACAGCCATGGCAATGTTCTGGGAATTGTGCACCCTATTAGCGTGCCAAATGTTTTTTTCATGCCAAATGGCGATGAAATCCACGACAACAGTGCTACGGCAGTAGTTGTTTTGGATTCGCTTAACAACAGCAAAAACACAGCAATCGTGCTTTTTGCGAGCTTGAGAAAACTAATTGTAATGCGGATAACCATAAGCAGTGCAAATAGCATAAACTTCAGCATTTTAAGCAATATGGATATGCCGGAATCTATGTGGGAAGTAGATGGAAATTACAATGTATCTCAGAATCTTGGAAACTATACAAGGCGGCTTGCTCTTTTGGGAACAAGCCAAAGCAACACAGATAAAACTTATCATTTGGCAACAGGAAATCCCTACAGCAAAAATGGAATTTATGAAAAAAGCGGCAGAGTTGATTTCTTTAATATAACGGAGAATTCCTGGGCGTTTTATCAACCAAATAAAAATGGTTTAACTGACGGAAAAGACGGGTATTTCTTTAGCGAAAATACTTATTTTGGAAAAGACTTAGCCGTAATTGATAATTTTGACAAAAAAGGTGGAAAAGCACTTGCTGTTTTGCTGCCTATTTCCACGACATTTCCCAACAGTGCACTCTACATATTCAAAATGATTAACGACTGGACCCCAAGCACGGAACAACCTATAGTGATAGCAAGTTCTTTAAAACCTTGGCTGGAAAATCCTGAGCAAAGTCAAAATTGCGGTGGATTAGGAGTGGCAAATTGGGAAGACGAAACAACTCATCTGCTTGTTTCTTGTAAACTATCCGTGTCTGGCGGCAACAATGGCGATATTTCTAGCATCATAATTATAAAAGATATAGTTTTAGATCCAACCGGAAATATTTTAAATAGCTCCATATTATCCTCAGAGAAAATAAGCACAAAAGCACCAGCGCAGGCCGTCTATAATGTTTATTCTAATCCCATAGCGATAAAAAATCATAAAAACGATTTGCATTTTATTGCACAGGCCGTAATTTATAACAGCTACCCTGGTAATACTATCCATTCAATGGCGATTTTTACGATTATGGATGCGGATGCTTCAAAGAATTTTTCCATAAAAGCAGGTGAACAGGAAACAGTGGCGAACATAGATAGCCTTTTTTACAGAAGCGGAACTACAGGTTTTTCGGCAAAAAACCTTTCTGGGTCTGTGAACTGCAAGATTGAAAGCGGCAATCTTTTGTGTCTTGGCGAAGAAAAAGCCATTGATTCCTGGAGCAGCATAGAACTTTCCAGCAGCGGTAGCTGTGACTCATACAAAATTTGCAAAAGAAAGGATACAATTTTTGTTCATGTGCATTCCACAGACAAAAAGCCGAGTACTGTGCTTAGGATTCCAAAAAACATAATTATTCCGTATTACGGGCAGGTAAATTTAAACGATTTAAAATCTCGTTCTTACTTTAAAAATCCTGATTTGGACAGCACTGGTATAAGTTGGAACGCAAATAGGTTAAGATTGAGCGCCGCTACTGGTAGTTTGGAAGAAGGGCTTTCGATAACTCCATTCTCTCAAAAAGAAGGCATAGATACGCTTATTTTCACTTTATCTATTGGTCTTTTAACAACAGAAAATCATATTCTTCGCTTGCACGTAGCAGATTCATCCAAAGTTCTTTACAACGGAATTCAGGCAAATCCCGGCAATGACACTATTTGGAACACTGCTCAAAAAAAATACATAGCCTTGCCCCGCTCAAATTCAAGCGGGAATATTTACACCTACGATATAACTCAAGATATGCTAGGAGTTTATGCAGAAATTATTGGCGATTATCTGCACATATTAAAGGTTGATGTAGCAGATATATCCATTGCCTACACAGAGAACGGGCAAATAAAGCACCGCAAAATAACTCTTATGCCGGTGCCCGATACAAGCCCCATAATTGCAAATTCACAGATTCAAAACCTAAATGCCATGCACACCAAGAATGGTTTGCAAATCAGTGGTTTAAGTGGCGAATTTGAACTCCGGGCATATAACTTCAATGGCGTGGAAATTCAAAGGGAAAAAGCCAATGCCAAAGGCTCGGTTTTTGTGAAACTCAGGCAAAATTGCCCGCAAATCGTGCAAATCAAATCCGGAAACAGGAGGATTCACATGAAAATTGTAAATTAATTTTCTAAATTACATAGAGTATGGCGTTTCCTAATAACCTTGATGTTGAGGGTCCTAGATGGCTTTTGTGGAAAATATTGCCAGAAGGCACATATTTAACCGTTATTCCAGAACTTGTTCCAGAAAAATGGGACATAAACGAAATCAGAAAAACCCTTGTCAAAAACAAGGTGATTGATTTTGATATTGCAAGAATTGAAAGCGTTATAAAAGCCGCTTCTGGAACAATGGAGTATATAGGCGGCCCGCTAGAACTCTTTGAAGAGGGAAAGCGCAGATACATGTACCTACATGTTACACCCATGCAAGCCCGCTTTTCCATAAATATGGAAGTGTTGAAAACCGATTATCATATAACAAATGCCGATGTATTATTTGTTCTGGCAGAAAAATCCGTTGTTTACGGAATAGATTACGAAACTATAGACGAGATTATATCAAAGCAGTTTTATGGGCAGGAATTTATAATAGCCTCTGCAGACCCGCCTGTGGCAGGCAGGGATGCTGTTGTAACCGAAGTACAACCCATAGACCCGGATGCAAGACCATTCTTAAATGAAGACGGTTCTGTTGATTATAAAAGATGGGATAATATAAGGCAAATAAATAAAGGCGAAGTTATATGCACCCGCACTCCGCCAACACCCGGCATTCCCGGCATTAGTGTGTTTGGCCATCCTCTATCGCCAACTCCGGGCGAAGATTATAGTTTGCCAAGAGGGATGAATACCAGAGTCATAGACCATGAAACAAAACTCGTAGCCACCATAGAAGGCTTCCTTTATAGAAACGGGCGCGATATTTGCGTTGGCGGCCTTTATATAATAAAAGAAGATGTATGTTTTAAAACAGGGAACATAGATTACTCAGGCGATGTTCTTATTAGGGGAAACGTAAACGCGGGTTTTTCCGTTATAGCAGGCGGGAATATATCCGTCGAAGGCTCCGTTGAATCTGCCCATGTAGAATCAAAAACCGGCAATATATTCATAAAAAACTCCGTATTTGGGCAAAACAACGCAAATATAATAGCAGAAAAAAACATGACTGCAGAAAACCTCCAAGATGCCACCATTAAAATTGGCAAAACACTTACGGTTAAAGGGCAAATTCGCAACTGCAAAATTGAACTTGAAAATCTAAATATGCCGTTTAGCGGGCAAATTATAGGCAGTTCCATAGCTTTTAGAGGAAGCTTAAAATGCGGAAGCATAGGCGGCAAAATAGAATCTGTAAATGAATTTACCTTTGTTGAAAACGAACGCGACAACTACAAAAAAGAACTCCAAAAACTAACCGACCTTTTGCTAAAATTGAATGCCACCATAGAGCTTTTGGAGTCCAAGCTACTCCCAATAAATTCAGAAATTACCACCTTAACCCCAGAACTTGAAAACCAAAAAAAGCTCTTGGTCTCGCAGCTATTCAGTTGCAATAACAGCAAAGAGCAACTTACGGAAAAACGCAAAAAACTCATAAGACTTATAGAAACCATGCCAGATAAGGACGCTATGATAAGTGCTCACACGCTTTTCCCCATTCTTAAGGTCTCAATATTTGATTTTGAAAGAGAATTTAAGCAAGAATTGTTAAATTTGAGAATAGGTTGGAGAAAAGGCACAATTAAAATGGACTCTATGTAAAATTTTGTATTTTGAGCATTGCTCAACGGAGGCAAAGGTATGGCAGAATGTGTTATTAAAGATAGAGGCGGTTATCACCAAATCATTGATTTTGATTTTGAGGCCGAAAATTTTCATGATATTTTTCCAAAAATAGAGAATGCTCTAAAAGCAAAAAAGCAAGATGTGCTCATGTCGCTTGCGTCGGTTGGTGTGCTTTATAGTTCGCACCTTGCAGTGCTGGTTAGAATGCACCAGGTGATGCATAAAAACAACCTGCATTTTGTTATTTCCGATGTTTCTCCAGAGATAAGAAATTTATTGCAAATAACCCAATTAGACAGTATTTTTTTCATATATGAAACTTTAGAAGATTTTGTAAAAACCTTAAAATCCATGAGTACCGAACAACAAACAGAGTTAAGTTTTGAATGGCAAATAACAAAAACCGAAAATGATTCTGCAACTGTTGTATGCAAGGGAAATATGTTTGCAGGCGAACAACTGGAAGAACTTCAAAAAAGCATTTTGGACTTTTTTTGCATAAACTTTGATTTTTCAGATTTGCAATCAATAGATTCCGAATCCTTAACCTTTTTAGACAAAATTGCCAATAACCGTACGGTTTCCATTACCGGAGCAAGCCCGGAATTTGTTGAGCAGTTTCGCCAAAAGCTCATATACGGAAAAGTGAAACTCCTATAATATGCCAAGTTTAAGAACCCTGCTCCTTACGCTGTTCTTAGCTGTTTTTGCTCTCTTTGCAGTCACTTTTTTTGCAAAAGAATCAAAGCCTGTACAAGATGCGCAGAGCTATGCAGAGCAAAACCCTAATTGCAACGAGATTAAAATACATTCAAATAAAAATGACATGGTAGAATGTTTTTTGCATTTTGAATCAAATTTCGATTTTCCGGCAAACCCGCAGGGTGCAGATACTCTTTACATTCCAATGGTAAAGTTTATAGGAGATAGATTTCCAAACGAGCTTCCCATAAGGGTTAGGCACATTTTTTCCTTTCCCGGCAAAACCGCAGATTCAATAGGGATTTCCGGAACAAGCATAGAGATTACCAGAGATAAAAATTCCGGTTGGCGAAATAGGAAAAACGGTTGCAAATTTCCCGGTCCTTGCCCAGTAATACCACTAAAAGGTTCTGCTATTCCACAGGAATTTGCTAGGGAATTCAACAACGCAGAGCAAATTTTCAGAAATAGATTCAGCGCTATAGGTAAAGCTCCAGTGAATGCAATTTTGCCGGGAAAAATTTTAAGTGTAGAGCAGGATTCTCTTTTTTCGATTACAATTTACCACGGAGAAAATATATATTCAAAAACAAGCGGTTTGGGTAAATTGAGCGATTATGCTTATGCAGGCGGCATAGTTTCCACAGACCTTGCTCTTGGTTTTTTGCCTCCGCGGGATACGGCTTTTATCTCTGTAGAAATAACCCGCAATGGAAAGTACGAAGCGTGGGATAAATTTTATTCCGAGAGCAGGGACTAGGTAAGCAGGGCTACTGCTTGGGCGGCTATGCCTTCTTCTCTGCCTGTGAAGCCCAATTTTTCCGTGGTTGTAGCTTTAATGCCAATTTTTGATTCTTCTATTTCAAGGGTTTTGGACAGGATGGTTTTCATAGCCATGCGGTGCGGATTGATTTTTGGCTTTTCTGCCATTACAATGCTATCTATATTCTCTATTTTAAAGCCGAGTTTTGAAATTTCCTCTTTAACTTGTTTCAAAAGAATTTGGCTGTCCATGTCTTTGAATTTTTGGTCTGTGTCTGGAAAATAAGTGCCTATATCTCCAAGGCCAGCCGCTCCGAGCAAGGCATCGCAAATAGCATGGGTAAGCACATCTGCATCGCTATGCCCCAAAAGCCCTTTGGAATGCTCAATTTCCACTCCGCCAATTATGCATTTTCGCCCTTCAACCAAACGGTGAACATCAAAACCAATGCCTATTCTTAACATACGGGCAATTTAGAAATCTCATTCAACACCCAAGTATCCTTAAAACCGCCGCCTTGCGAAGAATTGACTATAAACGAACCTTCAATGCGTGAGAAACGCGTAAGCCCGCTTGGCCATACACGTGTGGTGCTGCCTGTAAGCACAAATGCCCTTAAATCGGCTTTTCTGGCAATGCAGCTGCCGTCCTCTTCCATTATGTCAAGGTCTATGAAATCTATTACTTCTTGCGAAATAAAACGCCTTGGTTCACGCTGAATTAAGGCTTTGAAATCGGAAAGTTTTTCTGCAGAAAGTTCACTGCCAAATACAACGCCATAGCCACCCGCCTCAGAAACATCTTTGATAACCAGCTTCTGTATGTTATCCAACGTGTATTTAAGGTCTTCCTCGTAATAGGGCAAATATGTTGGCGCGTTTTCCAATATTGGGTCTTCGCCTAGATAGTATTTTACCATCTTTGGCACAAAGTAATAAATGCCCTTGTCGTCTGCTACGCCATTGCCGGGTGCATTTATTATCGCTAAATTACCTGTGCGGTATGTATCCATTATGTGCGGCACGCCAATAAGAGAATCCGCTTGGAATGTCATTGGGTCTAGGTATTCATCGGAAATTCGCCTATATATTGCACCTACTTTTGCCTTTACGCCAAGATAATCCTTTACATACAGCATAGCATTTTCAACAATAAGATCAGATGCCCCAACTAGCAAAGCACCTGTACGCTCTGCAAGATATGAATGCTCAAAATAGGCGGCATTATACCTGCCGGGCGTAAGTATCACGTTTAAACCCCCGCAGTTTACATTATCCATAGTTTCGCGTAGCATATCGGAATAATTGCGATTGTCTATTACATTATTGTCGGAAAAAGCATCCGGATTTGCTATGCGGCAAAGCTCTCTGGCAATAAGCGGATAAGAAGCACCGGAAGGCACTCGCAAATTATCTTCCAATATGTACCATGCACCGCTTTTTGCTTGAACAAGGTCTATGCCGGAAATATGGCTATACACATTTTTAGGAGGAGCTATATTTTTGCATTCCGGCAAATAACCCTTTGAAATATAAACAAATTCCTCGGGCACCACTTTGTCTGCTATAATGCGCCCCTTGGAATAAACATCCGCTAAAAAACAATTTAGGGCATCCACTCTCTGAACAAGGCCCTTGTTTAAAAGGGCAAATTCCTCGTGGGGGATAATTCGTGGAATAGCATCATAAGGAAATAGCTGTTCTATGAACTTTCCGTTCTTGTAAATTCCAAATTTCACACCATATCTCACCATCAACTTGTTGATTTCATGAGCAGCGGTTGTAGAAAGCATGTCCATATCCCTATCCTCCATCAAACAAAAAGGCACCCGCCGTCCATAACCTGGCAAGAAGATAACCAGTAGGTTAGGACGGCGGGCTTTTGAGAGAGTGTTAACAAATTAAGTATTGGTAAATATCTGGAAACCGTTGTACGCTTCTTGTCCGTGTTCGCCAAGGTCAAGACCACGCAATTCCTCGCGCTCGCTTACTCTTAAGCCGATTGTTTTCTTTATGGCAAAGAATATTGCAAATGCCACCGGGAAACAAACCGCACCATAAGCCAAAACGCCTATCAACTGGGTTAGAATGCTGAATTCACCGAAGATTCCAACAGCAATGGTTCCCCAAATTCCGCAGACTAAATGAACGGAAATTGCACCAACAGGATCGTCAATTTTCACCTTGTCAAAGAATAACACGCTGAAAACAACCAAAATGCCCGCGATAGCGCCTATTATAGCTGCAGCAGGAACGCTTACAACGTCTGCAGGAGCCGTAATTGCAACCAAACCTGCAAGTGCGCCGTTCAAAACCATGGTCAAATCTGGCTTCTTTTGGACAAACCAGCTTGTAAGCATGGCACCCAAAATTCCGCATACGCAAGCTATATTAGTGGTCACCAAAATCCAAGCGGTATCTTTTGGGCTGCTGCTCAAAGCTGAGCCACCGTTAAAGCCCCACCATCCAAACCACAATATAAACACGCCTATGGTAGCAAAAGTCAAATTATGGCCGGGCACGGCCTTTGCTTTCCCGCCAATATAGCGGCCTAAACGAGGTCCAAGAACAATGGCACCTGCCAAAGCACCCCAGCCGCCAACGCTATGAACAAGGGTAGAACCGGCTAAATCGTGGAAACCTCTTGCATCTAACCAACCGCCGCCCCAGTTCCAGCTACCCACAAATGGATAGACGAATGCAACGTAGATTAGCGTGAACACAAGGTATGCGTGCAATTTTATTCTCTCTGCAACCGCACCAGAAACTATTGTTGCGGCAGTAGCTGCAAACATGCTCTGGAAAAGGAAGTCAGAGAGGTAGGTGTAGCCTGGGTTGTATGCTGCCGTGAAAGAAGCATCGTCTCCAATGCCCGGCAAGCCAAACCCGCCAAAGCCCAAGACGTTTGGGATAATCCAAGCATCACCGGGATACATAAGGTTAAAACCCAAAAGGGCATAGGTAGTAACGCCAATGGCGGGGGTTACCAAATTCTTGAAAAGAATGTTGGTTGTATTTTTAGCTCTGGTTAAGCCGCTTTCTAAGAGCGCAAAGCCAAGGCCCATTATGAACACCAAGAGTGCGCAGAGCATAATCCAGATGTTTGTGAATGTGAAATTCACGCCCACAAAATCGCTTGCATAATCCGGTGCCTTTAAATCCTGTGCCATTACGCTTGTGGCGCAAAGCAAGAGGGTTGCGGTAATTGTTAGTATCTTCTTCATTGTTGCCTCCTTAGCCTATGGCCTCTGGCCCGGTTTCACCTGTTCTTATTCTTATGCACTTTTCCAAGGGAGAAACGAATATTTTTCCGTCTCCTATATTCCCGGAGCGTGCACCTTTTACTATGGCTGCTATGCAGCTATCCACAAAGTCGTCGTTTACGCCAATATCTATGCGAACTTTTTTGAGCAAGTTCACCTCTATTTCTGCGCCTCTGTAGGATTCTACGTAGCCTTTTTGCTGGCCGCATCCGAGAACGTTTGTTATTGACATTTTGTAAATCTGGCTCTCGTAGAGCGCCTTTTTTACATCATTGAGCCTATCTGGCTGGACGTATGCTGTTATGAGCTTCATTTTGCAATCTCCTCTAAATAAAAAAGGCGCGTGTTCCCCTACAGCTACCTAAAGACAGCCATAGACAAACACACGCCTTTGTGTGTGTAACCCATACTCATGGGTTACTTGGGTAAAATATAGAAAAAATTTAAAACTTTGTCAAGGGGGAAAGTTTTTTAATAGGAGAAAAATGTTTTTTGGAGGAAGATGTTTTTTTAGCATAATACTCTTCTCCATCATCTTCTTCAAGATCTTCGCAAGTTGCCATTCCTAATGCTGCAAGAACGGTAGCATCGCCATATACATAAACATGGAGACCTTCATCATCTATCCCGCAGTCAAGTGCGTAATCGGATGGGCAAGAAGTCCCATATTCAAATTCATATTCTAATCCCTCCGCTTCTGCTTCTTCCGCTGCTAAATCGCATTCTTCTTGACTCATGAGCTGTCCTTCTGCACATGTACCTACATTGACAAGTCCGAATAAATTAATATTGAGATAGCACGCTCCGCCATCGCCAATGTTACCACCGCTGCTAGAAGAGGGTGCGCCATCGCTGCTTGAAGATGGCGTGTTGTTGCCAACGTCACTGGAAGAAGATATGTTGCTACCGCCACCCGAAGAGGATGAAAGGTTGCCGCTGTTTTCATCGTTATTGTCATTGCCGCTGCTGCAAGCAGCTATGACTGCAATAAAGACTACAAAAGCCAAGAATTTTGATGCTTTTTTCATAATTGCATCTCCAAAGGTTAAATCAGCTATAAATATAGCATTTTTTATGACAAATGTCAAGGTTTTGGCCCAATTGTCATTCAATGGTAAATTTTTCTACATTCAATGCAATGCTCCAAATTGCAAATAGAACTTTCAATTCTCGGCTTTTCCTCGGTAGTGGCAAATTTGCATCGCCAAAAGAAATGGTGCTTGCATTGCAGGAATCCCAAAGTGAAATGATAACGCTTGCCTTAAAACGAATTGGCAAAAACCAAAAAGAAGATTCCATTTTAGATGCGTTAAAAGATTTCAAAGGGCAAATTTTGCCTAACACATCCGGAGCACGCACCGCAAAAGAAGCAGTGTTTGCTGCGCAAATGGCAAGAGAAGCCCTGGGAACCAACTGGCTTAAACTGGAAATTCACCCAGACCAAAAATATCTGCTACCAGACCCAATTGAAACATTAAATGCCGCCAACGAACTCGCAAAAGATGGCTTTGTGGTTTTGCCATACATCCCAGCAGACCCTGTTCTTTGCAAACGATTGGAAGATTGCGGTTGCGTAGCGGTAATGCCGCTCGGAGCACCAATAGGCAGCAATAAGGGCTTGCAAACAGAAGCCATGCTAAAAATAATAATAGCTCAAAGCAAAATTCCTGTTGTGATTGATGCTGGAATTGGTGCGCCCTCCCATGCTTGCCTCGCTATGGAAATAGGCGCAAGCGCAGTTTTGGTGAACACAGCAATAGCCATTGCCAAAGACCCCGTGCTCATGGCTAAAAGTTTTAAGCAAGCGGTAGAAAGTGGCAGAATGGCATTTGAAATTGGTTTAGCAGAACAGAGAGACGGGGCTGCTGCAAGTAGTCCTCTTACAGCATTCCTAGCGTCTGATTAGTATTATTTATCTACTCTGATCATCTCTATACGGCGGTTAAGCTCACGGCCTTCTTCGGTTGAATTGTCTGCTATTGGTTGGTTTGGTCCATAGCCAACCGCTTTCATTCTATTCAGTTTAATGCCTTTGCTAGCCAAATAAGCCACAACTGCCTTGGCACGGGCTTCTGATAATTTCTGGTTTGTAACTGCCTTGCCCAAATTATCTGTGTGACCCTGAATTTCAATTCTAACATTAGGATACGCCAAAAGCTGTTCTACAACTCCATCCAACACCCTCTTGGCATCTAGCGAAAGCACTGATTTGCCCGGAAGGAAGTTTACACCCTTTAAGTTGACTTTTTCCTCTATGGGAGGTGGTTCTTCCACGATGATTTCCACCATCATTTCTGTTTTAACCTCATCCTTTCCCTTTGCGGTAAGAACATACTTAGTGGTTTGAGTAGGCTTCACAGTTCTAGTGCCCTTATCAGGGACAGGCCCTATTCCTTCTATGCTCACACTTTCTGCATCTGTGGTAATCCAATTCAAAGTAGCAGATTGTCCCTTTTGTATTATCGGGGAAGTTGCATTGAATATAACCGATGGGCCAGGTGGAATCTCTACAACTACTTCTACAAATTCCGTTTTCTCACCACCTTTTCCTTTAGCGGTAAGAATGTATTTAGTTGTTTCCGAGGGTTTTACTTCCATAGTGCCTTTGTCTGGCATGAGTCCAACGCCAACCATGTTAATTTGATCTGCATCAGAAACCATCCAGGTTAGAGTAGCAGCTTGCCCCTTCAGTATGGTTTTTGGACTTATGCTAAATGCTACTGAGGGAATAGGCAAAGGTTTTACCGCAACAAGCACGGACTTTGTCTCTACGCCGCCCCTGCCTTTGGCAGTGATGGTATATCTTTCTGTCTGGGAAGGGCTTACTTCTGCCGAGCCTTGGGCCGGAACAGCCCCTACGCCGTCTATATATACCGTATCTGCATTGGAAGCAATCCATTTTAAAACAGCGCTTTGCCCGGCAGATATAGAATCTTGCCCTGTGACGAATTCCAAAACAGGCGGATCGAGTACAGAACCGCCCCCTAAGGCTAGTCTAAGCTTAAACCCGGCTGCAAGCGGCGTCATATCCGGATTTTCTTTGGTTGCATTTCTGTATCCACTCTTTAGCATGCTGTTCACTCCGTAATCCAAATAAAATCCGGAATAAAGATATATACCCTCCTTAAACTTCCATTTCGCTCCCATTTCCGCAGAAATGATAGCATCTGTTACTTCAAGTTTGGGCTTTTCTGGCCAATCTTTATAGCCATCTTTTTTTGATTTGGAACTTGCATCAATGGGCAATCCTAGCTTACCTCCTGCTGCAAGAAAGAACTTGTGCCAGCCGCCTACCTGTACTTGAAGCATAAGCGGAATTTGAACTGCCATGAGTTGCAATTTTGCTCGTTCAATAGGATCGCCAAATTCGGGTTCACTGTTGTAAAGAGCATATTCGGCTCCTAACCCCAAACCGCAATATTCGTTAAAGAAGAAGGTGTACCCTAACCCGCCTAAGGCGCCAAAGTCTGTTCTGCCTTTAAACTTATTAAATTTATCGGTAGCCACATCATCATAAAGCAAAGTAGCCCAACCGGCACCGCCATATAACGAGAATTCATGCCTGCTCTGAGCATGAAGACCTGCACAGAGCACCAAAAGTAACATCAAAAACGTTTTTTTCATAAAATACCTCGTTCCCTAATGTAGATAATTATTTATCTACCCTTACCATCTCTATACGGCGGTTAAGTGCACGGCCTTCTTCGGTTGAATTGTCTGCGATGGGTTGCTTTGGTCCATAGCCAGTCGCTTTCATTCTATTCGATTTAACGCCTTTGCTAACCAAATAATTCATAACCGATTTTGCACGGGCTTCGGATAATTTCTGGTTTGTAACTGCCTGGCCTACATTATCCGTGTATCCGTGAATTTCAATTTTAACATTAGGGTATGTCAAAAGTTGTTCTGCGACTCCATCCAGTACTTTCTTGGCATCAAGCGAAAGCTCAGCTTTGCCAGAAAGGAAGTTTACGCCTTTCAAGTTGACTTTTTCTTCTATGGGTGGCGGCTCTTCCACTATAACCTCTGCAATTTGCGTTTTAGTTACGCCATTTCCTTTTGCGATAAGAGTATATTTAGTGGTTTCGGAAGGCTTTACTTCACTTGTGCCTTTAAGAGGAACAGAGCCAATTCCTTCTATGCTCACTTCGTCTGCATCCGTGGTAATCCAGTTCAATGTAGCAATTTGCCCTCTATATATTGACCCCGGAACAGCATTGAATATAACAGAAGGGCCTGGCGGAGGCTCTACAACTAGCTCCACAGTTTCTGTTTTTTCGCCACCTTTGCCCTTCGCGATAATAGTATATCTTATTGTTTCCGAAGGTTTTACTTCCGCTGTACCTTTGTCGGGAACAGCCCCTACATCTTTTATGATAATTTCATCGGCATTGGAAACCATCCAATTCAGTGCGGCAACCTGCCCTGCTTGTATTGTTTTTGGGCTTACTGTAAACACAATTGAGGGAGGTGGCGGAAGTTTTACCGCAACAATTACAGATTCTGTTTTTTCGCCACCCTTGCCTTTTGCAGTGATGGTATATCTAGTAGTTTGGGAAGGATTGACCTTAATTGAACCTTCTACCGGAACAGGCCCTATGCCTTCTATGCTAGCTTCGTTTGCGTTTATGGCAATCCAATTCAAAACAGTGCTTTCTCCCATTTGTATGGAATCGGCCCCTGCGCTGAATTTCAAATGAAGCGAATCTACAACAGAACCGCTTCCAAAAGCCAATTTTAATTTAAGCCCAACCGCAAACGGCTTACTCTTAACATCTTTGACAAAAGAATTCAGCCCATAGTCCAAATAAGCTCCTGTATATAAATACAGATGTTCTTTTAACTGCCATTTCATACCTGTTTCTGCAGATGCCAGAAAGGTTGTTCGGAGATCGTCGGAATAATCTTTTCCGCCTACTTCGAATTTAGGGGATACAAATTCAGAGGATATATCTAAAGGTATTCCAACTTTAGCCCCTGCTGCAAGATAGTACTTATGCCAGTCACCTATCTGAAACTGAAGCATTAGCGGAATCTGAAGCTGATGAACTCGTTGTTTGTGAAGGTCTTCACCTCCGCTTTCTTCTTTATTTCGGTAATAGGCATATTCGGCTCCCGATCCCAATCCTAAATATTCGGAAAAGAAAAAGGTGTACCCTAGCCCGAATAATCCGCCGCCTATTTCGCTAGTACCTTTTCCCAATTCATTATCATATAGCATAGTTGACCAACCAACACCGCCATATAATGAGAATTCGTGCCTACTCTGAGCGTGGATGCCTGCGCAGAGAACCAAAAGTAACGTCAAAAATGTTTTCTTCATAAAATACCTCATTGGGGAATGAGTGAGAAATATAGATAATTTTTTTTAAAAAATTCTAATTTTACGCCAAAACTTGCTTGGGGAATACCATGGCTAAATATTTATGCGTAAACATTGACCACATTGCGACAATCAGGGAAGCTCGCAAGGTGAGAGAGCCTGAGCCTGTAGCTGCGGCTATAATAGCAGAACTTGCAGGCTGCCATGGCATAACCGTGCACCTAAGGCAAGACCGCCGCCATATAAACGATGGCGATGTGCATCTTTTGCGCCATACCGTCACGGGTTCCCTGAATTTGGAGATGACCCCAACCGCAGAAATGGTGCAGTTTGCAAAAACCGTGCTTCCCAATATGGTAACCCTTGTACCGGAAGGTCCAAACGAGCTTACTACGGAGGGTGGCTTGAATGTGGAAGCAGGTATCTCTGAGATTACCGCTGCGGTTCAAAATCTGCGTGCCTCTGGCATTCTGGTGAGTTTGTTCATAGACCCTAAAACCGAACAGGTTAAGGCTGCTCGCAAAGCAGGCGCAGACTATGTTGAATTTCACACAGGCCCTTACGCAGATGCCTTTGAGCGGCGCAATGAAAATGAGATAGAATTGGAGCTTTCAAAATTGCAAGACCAAATCACCTTTGCCTCTAAGAGCGGGTTAAGAGTAAACGCCGGGCATGGCTTGAATTACCGCAATGTAAAGCGGATATCAGAACTGAATGGTATAGAGGAACTCAATATAGGGCATAGCATAGTAGCACGTGCGGCTCTTGTTGGAATGGAAAGAGCGGTGAAAGAAATGCTAAATCTTCTCGGATAAAAATTTCTCGTAAACAAAATCACAAAGTTTGGATAGGCGTTCTTCGTTTAAGCCAAAGAATTGCGAACCTATTTTGTAATTGAAAACGGAAATGACTTTTAAGTCCACATAAAGGTCTAGATTTTTTGCTACCAAAAGGCAGTTCATAAGAGTATCGCCTGCAACCATTTTTTGCACAGACGTTTTTCCCGGAGACCAAGTGAGCTGCAAACCACCCATGGATATATTGCTAACCCGCATAGGATATTTATTTCCGTTTTTTGCAGTTACCAAAAGCTGCGCATTTTCATATTCGGGAATTTGAACACGGGCAAACTGCCTTTTATCGCGTATATCACCGATAGATGCTGCTATTGCGTCAATTTTATCTATGAATACTTGCTGGCCTGCGCCTTCCAAAATAAAATTTGAACAACCCGCTTTTATAAGGTCAGAAACGCTATCATGCGTTGGCTTAGTTAGTATCACAACAGGAATAACAGAACGCATTTGGGCATCTTGCCTCATGAATTTTAGGAAATCAAAAGTTGCAGTATCTTCTGGGGCGTAGGTGCACAAAAATATTGGAAACTCGCCAGATACCAAAGCCAGAGTTACGTATGATATTGATTCCACCGCCTTAGGCACAAATTTTTGATACATAAGAAGGCGGATATACTTTTCGCTTTCTACCGCATCGCTTGAATAGATGAGAATTTTAGAGCCTATAGCCATAATTTATATCACTTTTGGGATTGCAAAATGGTGGTTTTCTTCTTGCGGCGCGTTCATAAAAGCTTGCTTGTGCGAGAAGCCTTGCAAAGGAATATCTTCCCTTAATGCAGAAGCCTCATCTGCAACCATAGGCTCAACATTTTTCAAATCCAACTCCTTTAAGTTTTCCATAAGTTTAAGCAATTCCTGCAACCTTTCTTTAGCCTGCGCAGCTTCCCTCTCAGAAAGGGTTAACCTAGAAAGCTTTGCCAACTTATCTATATCTATAGACTCACTCATGCCTTGTAACTTAGAAAATTCTACATTATCGTTATGCTTCTTGCACTAGTAGGTTTAAACGAGATTGCCAAGGAAGAAAGAATTGCCAAGTTCTGGGCAGAATCTTTGACCGGAGGCTCGCAGCGCAGGGTATTTTTTGCCACAGAGTCTCAGAACGAGAGTCCTTTGGTAGCAGGTATAGCACAGGCTTTAACTCCTTCTTTTTTTGAACCGGCTGCGAGCGTTCTGGTTAGGCACTGCGAATTTATGCTTGCAGATGTGCAGCGTTCGCTTGTAAATTTTTTGAGCAATTTTCAGGGAAATCTGGCTCTGGATTTTTCTGAACTAGATAAAAGAAGCGTTCTGTGGAAATTCCTTGAGAAGCAAGGAAATGCAGAACTTTTTGAGCCTCCAAAATATATCGATAAATGGATAATAGACCATGTGCAAAAATATTTTAAGAGAAAAATAAACCCAGCTGCCGCACAATGCATAGCAGATGCCATTGGCAAAGATACCAAACGCATACACAACGAGATAAAAAAAATACTCTTATTCGATAATAGCATACAAGAAATAGGTGTTCAACATTGTTTGCTGTTTATAAAGCCAAATAGAGTGCTCCCGCTTTATGAATTGCAGGAGCCTTTTGGTTTTAGGAATATAAAGGCCTTTGTGCCTAAATTTCGCGGAGTTACGCTTAGGCAAGATAATTGGGAAAAAGCCTTCATGGGAGTAATTGATACGCTCAGAAGCCATTGCCTTACCCTTTTGCACATACAAACTATGCGAAAAAAAAGAATTCCAGATAGCGAAATAGCCGCTAAAGTTTTGCCCCCAAATCGAGTTTTTTCCTATCAGAAAAACCGCTTGCCGGAGCAAAGCACCTATTGGAACGCTGAGGGTTTGCGAAGAGCAATTCTGCGGCTTGACGAGATTTCTTACGGCAAAAAAGTTGGCTTTCGCTATGATTTGGCATCATTTGAACTTGCGATTTGCGGATTGATTTTGTAAAGTATCTGATCAAAACCGCTTAGTTTTTCAAACAACGAACGCTGAACAATTCATTCTTATCTTCGCTTTTCCAAATAGCAGATTCGCTGAGGTAATGCATAAACCGGCGGTAGGCGGTGCGATTACTGCTCTCGCTGGAACTCCACCAGTAGCCATTGCTGCCTAAACCGTAGAAACTGCCACCCGAGTTGCCGCTGCCGCCCGGCAGCGCAGAAAAGTTGTAGCTGTCCGTACCAATGCCGTTCTTGCTCCAGCCGCTTCTATTCCAGCCGTTTGCCGCTTTTAGTCTTTTTCCTTCTTTTTCGGCTCCGCCAATATAAGATGTCATCACTTCCCATTCCTCTTTAGTTGGCAAATGCCAGCCGGAGGGGCAAGCTTTCATAGCTCTTTCCCAATTATACAATCCGCCGTATATTGCACAGTTGGCAGGGTTGTTGCCATAGCATATACTGCCGTTTAGATCGTAATTCAAATTCTCTGCCATCCAAGTTTGGGTGCCTATTTTGACGGTTTCATATCTCTTGCCGTCTCTGTAATCCGCCATCATGGCAGTTTGCCCAGCAGAAAAAACCTGCTGAGCCAAAACAGTTGCGATTATTAGTATCTTAAAATTCAAATTCTGCTACCTCCACCATTCTGTCCTTTTTTGCGTTTGACATTTGCAAAGATACAATTTTCCGTTGTTCGGTTTTGTCTGCGTATTTTGTGAAAATTTCTGCCATAATGGTGGATGGCCCGGCTTGGGTAAATTGGCGGTCTCCGTAATAATTGACATAAACTCGATATTTCCCCTTTACCGCCTTTTTCAAAAGGAACTGCTCAGGTCCATAGCCGCTTGTAATATCATCGCTTATACGCCCGCCAATGCTCGTTTCGAGTTTTCTGTAATAGCATTGTTCGTTGTTTGGGTCTTTCACATGTAGGTCAATATCTGTGTTGTCCATATTCCAGTTTATAACCACGCGAATATCAACAGGGATATTTATTATTAGGCGTTTGTCAATCCTTGAAGTATTCAGGCTTGGATTTTTAGCAATTAAATGATTTATTTCCATAATCACAACTTCTGCTATTCCGAGGTTACGTCTGCCAAGGTTTTCCGAATAGGATTTTGTGAGCGTAGAATAGAGCGTATCAAGTGCCGCTTGTGCCTCTCCGTTGTCTGCAAGGGCTAAGGCGTAGTCGCGATAGCTTTGCGGTTCCATTGGCCGCCATTCAATCACCTTTTGGCAAACAAACTTCTCTAATGCATACTCGCCATATTCTTTGAGCCTATAGCCAAGCAAACGATAAAGCGAGGCATTTTCAAGTTCCAAATCTGCAATGGATGTAAGTACGCGAAGCGCGGTTTCCCTATCGTTGTGCGTATAAAACCAGTTTGCCATATCAAAATAAAAAGTTGGCGAATTGGCATAATCATTCCTTAATTTTAAATATATTTGATAATCATCTGCGGTTTTTCCCGTGAGTTTGTTCAAATAATCATTATCTTGTTTAATAGGTTTAATTGTGATGGTAGGCTGAGATTTGCTCCCTGTAGGCCCGCTCATAAGAAGACCGCCCATTAAATCAGGTAAAGTACCCGAGCCTTCTGTAGCTTGATCAAGAACAAAATCGGCACTCGGATTGTCCATCCACCCAACAACATCAACTGCCTCGACGTTCATGCCCTTAGGGATATTATTCCGTGCGGAAGTATCGGCCTGAGATAACGAAACCGGTCTTTCCATATTATCTGGCGTTGGATATTTAGGTTTTTTGGACGTAAAATCGGTGTTCCACCATATTTTTATTTTTTCGGCGGCGGCTACCGCATATTTGAGCAGATTGTATCCCGTATCTTGTTGCCTGTCTTCACGTCCTTTTGCTCTGCGCAGGTATTCTGTTCGCAGTCCGGGTTCGGTAGCCGGCGGTTCAATGCCATAGAGAACATAGTCACTGATGGTTTCAAGCACAATGAGCGAAGTGTTCCGTGTAACAATGCCAAATTGCTGGCCAAGCTCGGCAAGCTCGGTGCGGTTCTTTTCATAGCTCAAATCAAGCTCCGTGATTTTCTTCTGTGCCCAAATCTTATACACATTTCCTTGACCAACTGCTTTTTTGGCATCTAATTGAACCTTTATACGCTTCTCTACCTTATTGCCAAAACCAAAAAGCAAAGTCAGTTCTGCATCATTTACGCTTGAAATGCCTGCCACCGAAAAATTGCCATGAACTGGCGTAGCAATGCTAGGATATACCTCGCTAACAGCATTTCCATGCTCTGTGCCTAAAAATTGCAAAGTCTCGTTCAGCAATTCGGTTTTCAATCTTTCCGGAGACAAAGCATTGATATTAACAAATTTGCCTTTCGTTTTGCCAGCAATCAATTTCATTGTGCTGTAATCGGCTTTTGAAGAAGACACAAAGCTATGCACGGGGCGGTTCAACTTGGCATTTTTTAAGAAATCGGCATCGCTCAAAGTGGAAATCCCGTCAGAGAAAAACAATATCTCATTTCCCGCAATATTATTTAAGTCTATTTTTGAGAAATCCGTGCCGCCGTCGAATATTGCCGTATTCAAAGCATTTTTTAATTCGTCCCAATTTCCATTCGCTACTTTGTATTTGCCCTTGCCGTTTAATTTATTGTTCAAAAGATAAAGATTGACATCTGCATTTTTCTTCTCGGCAAAAATAATGTCCAGTATCTCCATTTCGCGTTCCAAATTGCGTTGCGAGCCGCTTAGGGAAACATCCCATATTATTGCCAAATCGCTGTCCCATTGCTTTTTGCGTGTTTCCATTTTAGGAGCAACTGATGCAAAAAAGTAGTGGCTTCCCTGTGCTGGCTGCATCATCACTTGGGGAATATCAGTTGGGACCGGCAATGCGAAAATCAATGCACGGGAAGGGCGATAATTTTCGCGGGCAAGCGAGGCTACATAATTTTCGCCTGCTATGTCAAAGCGAATTTCATCATCGGATTCTGGCACAAGCGGCTTTTGGCTACTCTTCCAAACAGTTGCTTTTACAGCGAATTTCTCCAGCGAATCCGGGTAAGCCATAGGCAAGCGGTAATACTGCAAACCTCGTTCAAGTGCCAATTCTTCTTCGTAGCCAATTGAAATTGTGCGTATTCCATTTGAAGGAATGGGATAGATGCGGGTGCGGAAATTGTTACCCTCCACTCTTTCAAGCAAGCCGGGGTCCACCTGCCTTTGTTCTATTTCCTCAAAAACCTGTGTTGCTTTTGCCTTTTCCACAGGCACAGCATCACGCATTTTGCCGTTAATATCCAACGCATAAGATGTTACGGTGCGTCCATCCGGCAATGGAAAAGTCAGTTCGCCCTCCAAAATGCGATCGGTTTTGTTTTTGAAAACCATTGTGTAGCGTGTGGAAGCGATGTTTCCTGTTACTTCTACTTGAATATCAAGCGATTGCAGATAAACATCGGGATTTTCCTTCCTGTCAATCTTCAGAACAGGCAGTTGCGCTTGTTGCAAAATTGTATCTGAGGTTACGGTATCGACAGTATAGGGTGCTTGAGGTGCTTGCTCTTGTGCATATTGCTGAACAATTTTCTTTTCTGGCGGAGAACAGGAGTTCAAAAGTACGCTTAACATGCAGAGCAAAAACGGCAGGAATGTGCGAGTGAACAATGAACGAATGGACATAATTATAAGATAGAAATTTTCTACCTTGCAATTCCGTGTATATTTCAATTAACAAAGCCGCAGAAATCTTAAAGGGAGGCGGAATAGTAGCTATCCCAACGGAAACGGTTTACGGGCTTGCCGGCAATGCCTTTGATGAAACCGCCGTTGCTAAGATTTTTGCAGCAAAAGAGCGCCCTTTTTTTGACCCTTTGATTGTACACATAGCGGAATTTGGCGAAATTGAGGAATTAGTGGCAGAAATACCGAAAAATGCAAAAATACTCGCAGAAAAGTTTTGGCCCGGCCCTCTAACGCTAGTTTTGCCAAAAAAAGACAAAGTTCCAAATTTAACCACAGGCGGGCTTTCAACTGTTGCCGTTAGAATGCCTAAAAAACAAATAGCTAGAGATATAATTAAACTCGCCGGTTTTCCTCTTGCGGCTCCAAGCGCAAATATGTTTCAGCACCTAAGCCCAACAAGCGCAGAACACGTTTTTGAGCAACTGGGGGGGCGGATAGATGGTATTGTTGATGGGGGTGCCTGTGAGGTTGGCATTGAGAGCACCGTTATAGGTTTTGAAAATGAAACGCCTATAATATACAGACCCGGGGGGGTAGCAATGGAAATGATAGGACACCCCGTCAGCTTTGCTGCCACCCCTCTAAAAGAGGGGAATTTAATCTCACCAGGTTTATTGGAAAAACATTATAGCCCAAATACTCCTTTGTGCCTTGAATTGCCAAACGAGATTCCGCCAAATTCGGGATTGCTGGCTTTTGGAAAATTGCCGGAGAATTCAAGCAGATTTGCGAAAATTTTGAATTTATCGGAAAATGGGAACCCTATAGAGGCGGCAGTTAATTTATACGGTATGCTGCATAAACTTGATTCATGCAAACTCAGCAAAATTTTTGCAACGCTATTGCCCAAAGCAGGTTTGGGCAATGCGATAAACGACAGATTGCTCAAGGCCCGTGGCACTGCTTAAACTTTTTTCCGCTGCCACAGGGGCAGGGGTCATTACGGCCAACCTTTTGCGTTTTATTTACAACGGGAGCTGGTTTTGAAACCGGACGTTGCTGCTGCCTAAGCGGAACATTGATGCCAGAAGGAGGAGTTGTTTCGCCGGAGTCACTTCTGTTTTCAAAAGTCATGGTTGGTTTTTGCGGAGTTGGAACTGATGCGATTGGAACGGATTGCCCGCTTACTTCAACACGTGCATTTAAAATTCCAGCAATAGTGTTAGAAGCTATGTTTTCCAAACATTCTTGAAACATCTTAAAACCTTCGCCTTTATACACAATGAGCGGGTCTCTTTGCGCATAGCCGTGGAAGCGAGTTGCTTCCCGCAAATGGTCCATTCCGTAAAGATGCTCTTTCCATTGCGAATCTATGCAGTGCAAAAGAACTGTGCGCTCAAAGCCGGAGAGTGCATCCGGAGGAAGCATTAAAGCTAATTTTGCATAGCGTTCTTGATACAGTTTAATAACATCGTCTAAAACCTGCTCTGCGCTCATGCCTGCGAGTTTTTCAGGTTCGGGTTTATAGTCAAGACCCATGCTTCTTTTTAGGTCTGTTTCTAAGCCTTCCATATCCCAGGTTTCCGGGTAGGAATTTGCTACAACGTATTTGCTCACCTTTATGTCTGCGGCGTCTTCTATGCGGTTTGAAATTTCGTTTTTGATGTCTTCGCCCATAAGGATGCTACGGCGCAAGGAATAGATAACCTTTCTTTGCTCGTTCATAACGTTATCGTAATCTAGCAGATGTTTACGTGCATCAAAATTTTGCCCTTCAATGCGGCGCTGTGCGTTGCGAACACTCTTTGTAACCCAAGGATGCTCAATTACATCGTCGTCCTTGAATCCAAATCTGTCCATTATTCTTTTAACATTATCGCCGCCAAAAATTCGCATTAAATCGTCATCTAGAGATAAATAATATTGCGAAGAGCCTGGGTCTCCTTGCCTGCCGGAGCGGCCTCGGAGTTGGTTATCTATGCGGCGGCTTTCGTGCCTTTCTGTGCCAAGAACGTGCAAGCCTCCAAGCTCAATAACGCCGGGACCAAGAGCTATATCTGTTCCGCGGCCTGCCATATTGGTGGCAACGGTTACTTTTCCATTATGGCCTGCAAACTGGATAATTTCCGCTTCTCTTCCGTGGTTTTTTGCATTTAAAACATCGTGGGGAATTCCCTCAATGCGGAGCAATTTGGAAAGTTTTTCTGATTTTTCTACCGATATTGTTCCAACCAAAATAGGTTGCCCTTTTGTGTGCCTTTCTTTTATGTCTGCTACAATCGCTTTCCATTTTGCATCTGCTGTTTTGTAAATCTGGTCTTGCATATCGTTGCGAATACAAGGTTTGTGCGTTGGTATAACCCAAGTTGGCATATTGTAGATTTTCAAAAATTCCGTAGCCTCGGTTTCTGCTGTGCCTGTCATGCCGGAGAGTTTTTTATACATGCGGAACAGGTTTTGGAAGGTTATTGTTGCAAGGGTTTGGTTTTCCCTGCGAATTTGCACATTTTCTTTTGCTTCAATGGATTGGTGAATGCCCTCGGAGTAGCGGCGCCCTTCCATAAGGCGGCCTGTGTTTTCGTCCACAATTACAATTTCGCTATCCCGGACAATGTAGTCAACATCTTTTACAAAAACATTGTGTGCTTTTATTGCCTGCAAAATATAATGCACCCAGTCTGCGTGTTCCCCGTAAAGCCCTTTTATGCCCATTATTGATTCAATACTATTTACGCCTTTTTCTGTGATTTGCACATTCTTGTGCTTTTCGTCTATGGTATAGTCATCATCTCTTTTAAGGCGTTTTATTAAGTCGTTTGCTTTGCGGTATTTATCTGTTGCATCTTCTGCCGCTCCAGAAATGATAAGTGGAGTGCGGGCTTCGTCTATTAAAATGGAATCCACTTCGTCCACTATGCAAAAATTTAGAACCCTTTGCACAAGGTCTTCTTTTTGGATTGCCATATTGTCGCGTAAATAGTCAAAGCCAAATTCGTTGTTTGTTCCGTAAACAACATCGGAGTTATAGCTGGTTCTGCGTTGTTCGTTGTCTAAGCCATGAACTATTAAGCCTACCTGCAAGCCCAGAAATTTATAAACCCTGCCCATATTTTTGGCATCGCGCCCCGCCAAGTAATCGTTCACGGTTACCACATGAACACCATCGCCGGAGAGTGCGTTTAAGTACACCGGGCAAGCCGCCGCCAAGGTTTTACCTTCGCCGGTTGCCATTTCTGCGATTGCGCCTTCGTGTAAAATTAAGCCGCCTATTATTTGCACAGGGAAGGGCATCATTCTAAAAGGTTTTACGGATTCCGGATAGAGTTCGCGAATTTCCGCATAAAAATCTGCCGAGAGGTGAACTTCCCATTCAGATGTTCCGTTTGCCAAAAGCTCTTTTGCCGCCTCTGCTTCTTTTTGCCGTGCAGCAGAAAGTTTTGAAAAATCAAATTCATACTGGGGGTCAAATACATTAAAGATACCGAGCCGCCTATCGCAGGCTTCTTGGCTAACAGCAAAGGCTTCTGCTTTAATGTCTTCCAGAGTTTGCCCCTTATTTAGGCGTTCTTTGAACTCTGCGGTTTTTGCAGCGAGTTCGGAATCGTTCAATTTTTGACATTCTGCGAGTTTTGCGCTAATAGCGTCAAGCGTTGGCTGCAAGCGTTTAACTTTTCTCGCATGAGGCGTGCCAAACATTTTATAAAGCAATTTATCTAGTATGCTCATTGTTATCCGTTGGGAATGATGTGAGGCGGTAATATAGAAAATTTTCTACCTTCCTTCTATGCCTGTAGCAAATAATCATTTTAACAATGCCCTTGCAAGTTCAATCAGGGAAGTGTTTTCTTACATTTCTAGGTTCAAAGGGCAGTTGTTCATATTAAAAATTGAAGATTCTCTTCTGGATAACCCGGCATTTCCGGTGCTTGTGCGTGATATTGCGCAGTTGCATAGCGTGGGCATAAAAATCTTGATAGTGCCGGGCACAAGGAATAGCATAGACCGCCAACTCGATGCTTATGGGTTGCAATCCGTTTTCCAAAATGGAATTCGCTTAACCTCGCAAGAAGCATTGCCTTTGGCAGAGCAGGCATCGCTAGGGGCGGCACAACGCATACTCTCTCATTTAACGGCAAACGGAATTAACGGCATTCAGGGGAATTGGGTGCAGGCACGGAGTTTAGGCGTTATAAACGGCGTAGATTATATGCAAACCGGGAAGATAGAACGCATTGAAAAAACCATTATAGAAAAGCTCCTGCAAGAGGGGTTTATCCCTATTTTGCCGCCCATTGGCTGGAACAAACTTGGGCATGCTTACAACATTTCCAGCACAGAGCTTGCAACCGAATTCAGCCGCTATCTTTCCGTTGGGAAATTATTTTTTATAGGGGAAGAAGGAGGAATAAAAACCGAAGGGCTTGTGCGTGGCAAATTTACAAAGAAATTGGAACTCTCCAACCACGGCTTAATCTCTGCGCTAGACATTAGCCAAGCCACAGAAATTCTGGAATTAAATCCGCAACTGCCCTTTGCGCAACGCGACTATCTGGAAAATGCCATAAAAGCCTGCCGTGCAGGGGTAAAGAGAATTCATTTGGTTCACGGTATATGGCAGGGAAGCATTTTGCAAGAAGTGTTCTCCAGCCGAGGCAATGGAACTATGGTTTATGCAAATGATTATTTGAACTTGCGTACCGCAATCATTGAGGATATTCCGGATATGCTCGGCATTATGCAGAATTATGTGGAACGCGGGCTTTTGCTTGCAAGAAGCCAAGAAGACATTGAAGAAAAACTAAGCGACTATGTAGTTTACGCTGTGGATAATGCTATCCACGGTTGCGGCGCATTGCACGCCTTTGAAAATCATAGCTACGAAATTGCGGCCATTGCCGTTGACGCAAATTATAAAGATGCCGGCATAGGCGAAGCTGTTGTGAATTTTTTGATAGAGAAGGCAAAAAAATTAAAAGCAAAGAAACTCTTTCTTTTAACAACCCAAGCCTCCGACTGGTTCTACACCCTAGGCTTCAAGGATGGCTCTCTGGAAGACCTGCCAAAATTAAAAATGGAAAAATACAACCAGAACAGAAATTCAAAAATCATGGTAAGAGGAATATAAAATACCCCGAATTTCTAGTGGCCTTTAGTGGCTCCAAGCGGGGTTGAACCGCTGACACACGGATTTTCAGTCCGTTGCTCTACCAACTGAGCTACAGAGCCATATAGGTAAATATAGCAAAAATTTAAACACTTGTCAAGTGTTATGTGTCGTTTTTGTTCAATAAAGCCTACCCTGCCAGCAAGGGATTCTAATATATCTTTGCATATTGAAAACCTCATTTTCAATTTACAAATATAGAAAAATTTGCTTTGTGGGATTTCTAGCGTTTCAAACCCTTCTCAAAATCTCAATTAGACCTTCCTTAACTATTTCAAGTGGATTTTGATTTGTTGTTTCTCCAGATTTTGACAAGTAGTCCCTAATTATGGCATCTCTCATTTTTTTACCCATAGTTTCGCCGAATAGTTCTTCCGGAGTTATTCCCAACTCTACGAGTTTTTCCACTTTGTCAAAAACCACACCGGATTTACCGCTTACGTATTGGCTAACGGCAGATTGGTGAACACCCAAAGCTTCGGCAAGTTCCGTTTGGGAAATTTTTTGCCTATTCATAAAGCTTAAAAAGTCAATTTTTGACACTATAAAGACCCCTTTTTAAGAAATTTAGGCAAAATTTCAATAAAAATAAAGAAAAAATCACTTTTTTTCATTCCCTCCTAGTTTTTTTCAGAAAAATTTACTATATTTACGAGTATGTCTAATATAGAAATTAGAATTTTTTATGATAGTCTTGTGGTCTTGGAGCAAGATTTAGCGAAAAGTTCGCTGAGTGAATTAGCGGGAGAAAGGAGTTTTTTATGAGCGTCGCAGAAGATCAAAATTCGTACTTCGATGGTGGATTGCTTCAGCTTATCGGCTGGAGTATTCTTGGTTGGCTTATTACTATGTTTACGTTTGGTATATGTTTTCCATGGGCAGTTTGCATGATTTATGGCTGGAAAATTAATCATACCATAATCGAAGGGCGTAGGTTGCAATTCAATGGTTCGGCTGTAAGCCTATTTGGAAACTGGATAAAGTGGTGGTTGCTTTGTATCATTACTTTGGGTATTTATTCCTTTTGGGTCTTAATTGCGTTAGAAAAATGGAAGGTCAAAAATACCTCATTTGTGCCAGAAAATTCTGTTACAACAGCGTAAAAGACTAAACAGCTAAACGTTTAATCATGCCCCTGCTCCTTTTACTCCTCGCCCTGCCCGTTCTTGCCCAG
The DNA here is from genome assembly GCA_001462235.1 of Fibrobacteria bacterium GUT307. Lineage (GTDB taxonomy): Bacteria > Fibrobacterota > Fibrobacteria > Fibrobacterales > Fibrobacteraceae > Fibrimonas. The sequence goes on along the minus strand of LIUI01000026.1, from coordinate 1,244 downwards.
AACCCTCCCCCGCAATGGATTCAAGAATCCTGGCGTGCCGCCCGCTATCCGAATGCGGAATGGTACACAGGCTTTGCGGGGAATAACATAAAAGGCCAGCCTAATTCAGAAACCTACCAAAGCATAGAAAAAGAAGCCCAAAAAAAACTCATAGAAAGCATCAATGTCCGCATAAGCGGAAGCTCAACCTTGCAAACGAAAATGGCAAGCAAACAAGGCGGCAAAAACAGCAGCGAAACCATAGACCAAAACTACGCCCAACAAATACAGATGTCAACCAGCGCAGAAATAGCCAAAGCCCAGACTTACTCTTATCACGATGCTAGAAACAACATTATCTACGCCTTTGCTGCAGTCAGAAAATCTGATTTGGCAGACTATTACGCCACGCGGATAGAATTTTACTTGAACGAAGCACAGCGAGGCATTGAACTTTCCAAGCAATTGCTTGAACTGGATAAAAGAAAAGAAGCTCTTGAAAAATTGGACGGCAGCAAAAAGGTTATTGATTCTACCGCATATTACAGGTCATTGCTGATAATCGTGGATTCCCAAAATGGTACAGAGCGGTCACAAGGTGAGCGAATAAACGAGCTTTTAAATGAGATTGCGACAACGCAAATCAAAGCCAAGACTAAAGCCAAAGCAAAATTCGAAGCCATGCCCGTTTTTATCACAGGTACAGATATTATAGTGTCTGATCTGCGGGCAATTCTTTCCGAGAATGATGTCGCGGTGGCCGAAAATCGAAATAAGGCTGGCTATATTCTTGAAATAGATGCTAAAGTTTGCAATTTGAGAGCAAATAAGAATTTTCACTATGCAAATGCGTGTGTGAATGTGATTTTGACAAATACAAAAACCAAAGCAAACGAAATTACCGCAAGCATTACAGGACCAAAAGAGGGTGGTTTGAGCGTTGAAAACGCAGGAGAAAAAGCGTTCAGATCTGCTGCTTCGGAAGTGTGGGCTAGTGTTAAGGATAAAATTCTGGGAGATTTATGAATATGGCAAGTTCAAATACCAATAAACTAAGGAGGTTATTATGAATAGATCAATAACTGCAGAATTAACTGCTAATGGAAAAACTATAACACTGTTCGTGTTATTGGTTTTAATGCTCACAGGTTGTGGTCCTACCAAAATTCCAGTGGAAGTGGAACGACCATCAACCTTAAATACAACCGGTATCAAACGCATAGCCGTTATGCCTTTTGAAGCCGATAATCCTAAATTCCCTAAAA
>LIUI01000025.1:1714-25633 GCA_001462235.1 Fibrobacteria bacterium GUT307 | reverse complement strand
ACACCGTTAATGGCGGGAATGCTCACGAATGATATGTTGCCCGTGAGGGCAACCCAATGCAGGATGTGCGAACAGGAACCTAATGTAGCGGAGCATTATTTAAATAGGAGCAGATAGCTATACAACCGCTAATGAGTTGGTATAGGCGGTTATTAAACATTCGTTTACATCTTTTTGCGAAAGGTGCAAGGCGTTCAAGGCACCGGATACATTTTCCGTATCGCCTTGTTCAATAACAGAAACTATATTCAGCAATAGTCCCATATCACCTTCACCTTCCAGCAAAGCTCTTGTTATTTCCGTATCCAGAGAAATGTGCTCCAATATGTTTTCCATGGTGGTTTGATAAAGAGCATCCAAATGGCTTACCAAACCCATTAGGAACGCCTTTTCCGTTCTTTCGTTTGCCCAACCCAATTTTTTTGCTACGCTTCCAAAGAAGTTTGCACGAGTCATGGCATTGATTAAAAGCGGAGATTTTTCAAGGCTCATTTCCGAGTTGTTATCGTAAGCTAGGATCAAAAGCCAGCGTTTAATTTTTGAGAACCCAAGCATGCTCAAAGCGTGCCTAATACTTGTTATTTTGGAACGCATACCAAAATGCACCGAATTTAAGTATCGCAGCAGATTTACAATCAAATCGGGATATTTTTTGAATTCCTTTTCCAAAGAATCCATTTCTAAATCCAAATAATTTCCGGACATCAAGTTTAGAACATGCAATGCTCCCATTGCATCCGGCTTTATTTTGAGCGGGGTTGATTTTTCCGGCTTTGCAAAGAAATAGCCTTGGAAAAAATCTGCGCCAACATCGCAGCATGCTTTAAAATCAAACACGGTTTCTATTTTTTTCATTATAACTTGGATTTTATATTTATGGAATATCTCCACCAGTTTTGGAAGAATTTTGGAATTCTTCATTCTGGGGAATTCAACTTTGCAATAACTTAGGCAAGAAATAATAGGATTAATAAGCGCAAAGGTCTCCTGGCTAAGCTCAAAATCGTCCAGTATTATTCTAAAACCTTTTTGGTGCAGCCTTCTAACGGTTTCTATTATCTTTCCGTCTATTAATGTTGTTGCTGTTATTTGAAAGGCATATATATGTGGATTTAAGGTATCCGGAACGTCGCTGAGTAAAAAATCGTAATCGGAACTCAAAAACGCAAGGGAGTTCCCTTCCATCTTCTCAACTCCAATATTTTTCAATACATTGTTCAAAAGATAGGAAGTTGTGTTCATTTCTTCGTCAACTTCACCTTGAAGCAGGAATTCGTATGCGAATAATTCCTTGGTGCGCGAAACAATTGGGTGCCTTGCCATAATTTGGTAAATATAGTAATATGGACAATACAAGATTTGAACTTGTGACCTCTGCCGTGTGAAGGCAGCGCTCTAGACCAGCTGAGCTAATTGTCCTAGCCTTGAGTTCCCTTCCCTAAGCCAATTTCCTGTAAATGGTAGTAGCTCCATACCTTTCTGTTGTAAAATCGTTGTTCAGATTATACATATTCTCCGCAGAACCCAAAAGCAAGTAGCCGTTAGGGGCAAGTATATGGAAAAACTGCGAAAGGATCTTGCGTTTGGCATCGTCTGTGAAATATATGAGAATATTGCGGCAAAATATAACATCAAAAGAACCAAGCTGAGTAAACTGATCTTGGACGTTAAAGGACTTGAATTCCACAATCTTGCGAAGTTTATCGTTTACAACATAATGTTCGCCGTCTTGTATAAAATGCCTATTGCGCATTTCCGGAGTTAAACCGCGAGCTACTTCCAAAGGCCCATACCTGCCCTCCATAGCTTTAGACAAAACTTTTGAAGAAATATCCGTGCTTAAAATTCCAAAATCTTCCATGGTTACCAAACCCATGCCCTTCATATTTACAACATCGGAAATAATCATAGCCATGGAGTAAGGCTCTTGCCCTGTGCTGGCGGCAACGCTCCACATGTTAACCTTTGGTCCCCTGCGCTGCCAAGCACGGTCTTTACGCTGCCTAACACGCTCCATCATATCTGGCATGATTTTTTCTCTGAATGCCACATAAGGATGCTCGTCTCTGAAAAACGATGTTTCGTTTGTTGTCATTGCGTTAAGTATTTTTTCACGGACTAAAAAGTTATGCACCCCTGTGCTTAGCTTATTAGCTAGGTCTTCAAATGATGTGCATCCCAGTTCTTCCAGAATAGGACTTATACGTTGCTCAACTAAGTACTGTTTGTCATCGCCCAAAACTATTCCGCAAATATCAAAAACATATTGAATGATAATTTTATAGGATTCATGGCTCATGTTTGACATAAATTATTCCCTCATTTTTTTCCCATGTTTATTCGCTCAACTATGGCTTCGGGAATGCGCAACAAAGTAGCAACCTTGTCTAGCAAGCCTGTTGCAGCCGCCGCGCGAGGCATGCCAAACACAACAGAAGAGTCTTCGTCTTGGGCTATTAAGTAAGCATTCTTATTTTTTAAATACTGTAATGACGGAGTGCCATCGTTGCCCATGCCGGTTAGTATAACCCCTATAAGAGAGTCTGGGGGGTAAGCTAATGCCGCAGAACGGAACAAAACATCCACGCTCGGACGGCAACCGTTTTCTGGCGGGTCTTGATTGTTTTCCAAAACAAACTCGGCACCTCTGGAGCGAACAGTCATGTGGCTGCCACCGGGAGCAATATAAACCGTTTTATCCTTGATTACTGTACCAGCCAAACCTTCTATAACGGTATGTTCGCATTTTAGGTTAAGGCTGTCTGCCAAAGATTTTGTAAAATTTGGCGGCATGTGCTGCACCAGCAAGATTGGAAGGTCTGTTAATGCGCAGAGTTTTGGGAGCATTTCTGCCAGAGATTTTGGACCTCCGGTGGATATTCCTATAACTATTGCCATAACCGGCTTTGTATGAGGAGTAGGCTTTGCAAGGGAGTAGTTGAAAGCCGCCGGCGCATAAGACTGAGCAGCCGCTCTTGTAACCGTGGTACCTTGCCCTGGTAGCCCTGGTTGAACATGAGCGTGTAACCTAACCCCTCTGTTTTTGCGAGAAAGCCACGTTGTAATGGTAGTTTGAAGCATTCGCTTCAAACTTTCCTGAGAATTTGGCACATCCGGAGCAGGCTTTGCTATAAAGTCAAATGCCCCCCGTTCAAGGGCCTTTAACGTAATATCAGAACCTGTGCGGGTTAGCGAACTTACCATTAATACATCGGGGGCAGATTTAAGCTCATGTTTGCAAGAGAGCATTTTCTCGAGTGTTGCAAGCCCATCCATTATGGGCATTTCAACATCCAAGGTCATTAAATCTACCGTGTGCGAACGTAAAAAATCAATAGCGTTTGCTCCGCTTTCGGCAGTGCCTACAACCTGCACACCTTGTATGCCGGCAATTGTTCTTTCCAGAATGGTTCGAAACACTCTGGAATCATCAACTATCAAAATCTTTGCTGGTTCAGCCATCTTTATCTTCCTATTTTCCCATGTTGTATAAAATATACAATTTTTTATATTACATTTCCATGAGAAAAACACTTTACCAGAAAATTTTTGAAAAACACACGGTTGGCAAACTGCCGTCCGGCCAATATCAGCTTTTTATAGGCCTGCATCTATTGCACGAAGTGACAAGCCCGCAGGCTTTTTCAATGCTCAGGGAAGACGGATTGCCCGTTCTTTACCCAAATCGCTCATTTGCAACGGTTGACCATATTATACCCACCACCGCAGGCGAGCGTTCAAGGCCTCTCAAAGACCCTGTGGCAGAAGAAATGTTTGCCCGTTTGGAACAGAATTGCAAGGATTTTGGCATTCGCTTTTTTGGCCCGGAAACCGAGGAACAGGGGGTAATTCACATTGTAGGTCCGGAAGAAGGAGTTACCCAGCCCGGAATGACCATAGCCTGCGGTGATAGCCACACGGCAACTCACGGGGCATTTGGTTCCATAGCCTTTGGTATAGGCTCCTCTCAGGTTGCAGACGTGCTTGCTACGCAAACTCTAGCCATAAGCCCCTTAAAGGTTCGCAGAATTAAATTCACAGGAAGTTTAAAAAAAGGCGTATTTCCAAAAGATGCCGCCCTTGCCTATATAAATAAACTAGGAGTTAATGGCGGTGTTGGCTATGCTTACGAGTTTGCCGGGAACGTAGTTGAAGAAATGGATATGGAAGGCAGAATGACCTTGTGCAACCTAGCAATAGAGGGTGGAGCAAGAGTTGGCTACTGCAACCCAGACCAAAAAACCTTTGATTTTTTAAAAGACAAACCCTACGCTCCAAAAGGCGAGTCTTGGGGTAAGGCTGTTGAATACTGGAAAAGCGTTGCCAGCGACCATGATGCGGTTTATGACGATGAAATTGAGATTGACTGCAACAAACTTGCACCTTATGTAACGTGGGGAATAACCCCCGAACAGAGTGTTATGATTAACGAAACCATCCCGCAAGGCTCAGGTGAAGCCTACGATTACATGGATTTCAAAGGCGGTGCTCCAATAGCAGGGACGCCAATAGACATAGCTTTTGTGGGCAGTTGCACAAACGGAAGGCTTGGTGACCTAAAAGCCGCCGCAGAAATTTTGAAGGGCAAAAAAGTGAACCCAAAGATAAAATTATGGGTTGTGCCCGGTTCGCAAAAAATCAAAAAAGAAGCCGAGACCCTAGGCTTGGATAAAATTTTTATTGAGTCTGGCGCGGAATGGCGTGAAGCAGGTTGTTCTTTATGCTTGGCTATGAACCCAGACAAATTGCAAGGCAGGCAAATAAGCGCGAGTTCCAGCAATAGGAATTTCAAGGGAAGGCAAGGAAGCCCCACGGGGAGGGTCTTGCTCATGAGCCCGGCTATGGTTGCAGCAGCGGCAATTAAGGGTTGCGTAGCAGATGTAAGAGAGTTAATCTGAGTGTCTCTTTTAGAAGGTTTAAATTCAGAGCAAAGGGAGGCAGTGCTGCATTCGCACAAAAGCGATGGACCTTTGCTAATTTTGGCAGGAGCGGGTTCCGGAAAAACCTCGGTTTTAACAAAGAGAATTTTACATAGAATTGAGCAGGGAGTGGATTCTTCAAAAATTTTAGCACTCACTTTTACGGCAAAAGCAGCGGAAGAAATGGACGAAAGGGTAAAGGCTCTTTCACCGAATTCCAAGGCATTGCTGTGCACATTCCATTCGCTTGGGCTTAGGATTTTGAAAATGAAAATTAGCGGCATTGAGAACTGGAAAAGAGTTGGCTTTGCTAAGGCTCCGCTCCCAAAGGAGCAGTCTAATTTTGAATGGCAAGATTCGCTGATTGAGCTTGGGTTAAAAGCCGGTTCTGTTGACAGGGAAAATCTTTTTTGCCCGGAAATAAAGATCAAAAAAGACAAACTGGAAAAATTAAAGGCATACGTTTTTCAAAGCGGAGCGATAGTTTTTGAGGATTTGATTTGGCTATCAATCTGCTTGCTATCCGAGTTTAACGAGGTTAGAGAGTATGTTCAAAATTTATGGAGCGAAATTTTAATTGACGAATATCAAGATATAAATCCCTCGCAGTACAGGCTTGTTAGGGCAATTTTAGGCGAGAGCAAAAATCTCTTTGCCGTGGGCGACGACGACCAAGCGATATATGGTTTTCGCGGTGCAGACATCGGCAATATTTTGAGATTCAAAAAAGATTTTCCAAATTGCAAGGTATTGAAGCTGGAATGGAACTATCGCAGCACGGCAAATATTTTAGAAACTGCAAACAGAATTTTCACAGACAAGCCGTTAGCTTTTAGAAAAAAATTGAGAGCAGGTGTGTTGCGTCCCTATCCTCTTTTTAAAGAAAACAGAAAACCGGAAATTTTAGTTTCGCAAACAGCAGAAGAAGAGACTATCAAATTGGCTTATGAAATTAAATCTTTGAGAGACGAATATTCAATGAAATGGAGCGATTTTGCCTTGCTCTCCCGTTATAACCTGCAATGCGATTATTACAGGCTTGCCCTCAAAGAATACGGAATCCCTATAATAGAAGAAAACTCTCCGCAAAATTTTGACGGGGTGCATATAGAAACCATCCACGGCTCCAAGGGTTTGCAATATCCGGTTGTTTTTTATTGCGGGCTTGCAGAAGGTTTAAGCCCCAGCGATGCGGAGCCGGGCGAAGAAAAGCGGCTTTTTTATGTTGGGGTTACAAGGGCAGAGGCGCATCTGTTTTTTTTATATTGCAAGCAAAGGTATTTTAGAGGCAAACTCAAAAATTTTAAGGAGTCTCGTTTTCTAAAATACTGCCGCGAAGAAAAATTAAAAGAAGGAATAAGAATGCCGGTTTTTATTTTTAAAATTTTTGCAGTGACAAAAATTATTGCCTATATGCTTTGCCATATTCCCGTTTACATTTTTAAGGAAATTTTTAAAAGCGGCACAACAGAGGTTTGGTTGCAAGAAATAATTTTATACTGGGCAAAATTTTGTTTAAAAACCATACAAATAGATTTAAAAGCAAGCGGGCAGCAAAACTTGGCAAAGGTGGACTGGAGCCGCCCTGTGATAGTAATTGCAAATCACAATTCATTTGCAGATATTCCCGTTGTTATAACTTCTGCTCAAAAAATGCTGGGCTTTTTGGCAAAAAAAGAATTGTCGCGAATTCCTATTTTATTTTACTGGATGAGAAAAATAGGTTGTGTTTTTATAAAACGCCAGGCTAGCGGAGCGGCTCAAAAATTCAAGGATAAGATAAGCGAGATTTCTTCTGAAAGGCCGCCGCAAATTGTGATTTTTCCGGAAGGGACTCGGAGCAAAACGGGTGAGATGGGAGTTTGGAAAAGCGGTGCATTCAGGATGGCGGCAGAGTTCAAAGCCACGATTTTACCGATTATAATAAAAGGAACCGCCGCTGCTTGGGAAAAAAGGGCAAGTTCAAAAACAATTCAAGAAGTTACAACGCAAATTTTGGAGCCTTTTGATGTTGCAGAGTGGGAAAGAGAAAACGGAAAGGATATAGATGTTAAAGAGTTGATAGTAAAGTTGAAAGAATTTTATATCAGCGATTGACGCCTGTCAAAGTTGCTTTTATAGAACCAATTGCTATTTCGCTTTTCATAACAACAGGAAGCCGCTCATCATCGTCTGTTACCCAGATGGTGAGTTTGCCTTTAGCTTTGAACAAACCGTCCCCTAATATAACAGGTTCTAGGACTAGGCATTTCTTTTTGCCTATAGGGGTGCTTATTGTTTCTCTTTTGTGGCATATTACTTTGAGTTTATATACTTTTTTGCCGCCTATGGCATTGAAATATGCCGTATCGCCCGGCTCTAGTTTGAGAGTTCTTGCCATATAAAACGCAGAAAGAATACATCGTTCATCTCCGTTTAACTTGATTAGCGTATCCAAGCCATACTTGAGCGTTGAGCCTTTATAGGCAGTATCTTTTATTGAGGCTTTTTTTGCATTAAAGTTATAAACCGTGAATGCTTTTCTGTGGTATGAACCTTCGCTAATTTTTTGGCTAAAGATTCTTGGAAACAAGCTATCTGCGCTAACTAGGGATTTTACCGTGTCTTTGACGGGGAAAATGGTTTCAAAAGCCCCGTTATTCCAAGCCTCAGAAAGTATTTCCAATTCATTTTCTTTTTTTGTTTTTTTAACAGACATACGAGCATTGCCGGCAGTGATAAACCCCCAGCTTATTTCATAATCCAGAATTTCGCCCACAAAAGGATAAGAGGCGTGGGAAAGGGAGCAAACTAAAAAAAGAATTGCAAAAACTTTACAACCACCCTTAGATAAAGGTCTAAAAGAATGCAATTTTCCCTTTAATTCATCCAATTTGTCAAAATCCATTTACGCCTCAGATTTCAATTTAGAAAATTTTCTATTTTACCATTATGCAAATATCCCCTTCTGTTTCCGCAATACAAGCGAGTTCGCTTAGAATAGACATTAGCGCACACGACGTTGCTAATGTAAATACGCCCGGCTTTTCACAAAGCCGCCCGGTGCAAACTTCACAGAACCCTGGGACAGAGATTTCTGCTATCCAAAAAGTGGGGCCAGGGGCACCGGATTTCTCTGCAACAGACCTTGCAGAGGAAGCTGTGGAGCAAATCAAGAGCGAAAAGGACTTTTCCGCAAATGCCGCAGTTATCAAAACCCAAGATAAAATGCTGGCAGAAACTATTGACCTAGTTGTATAGCGGCTAGCATTTCCTTAATGGAAAGGCCGCTCTTTGGGTCTATAAAATTAGGGGCAATATCGCAGAGGGGTTTTAAGACAAACTCCCTTTGTGCAATATAAGGGTGCGGAAGGGTTAATGTTTCGCTTTCCAGAATTTCATTTTCGCAATAAAGCAGGTCTAGATCTATTTCCCTTTCTTTCCATTTTTCCCTCTTTTGCCTGCCAAGCTTCTGCTCTATATTTTTGCAGAGGTTCAAAAGTTCTTGCGGAGTTTTTTTTGAGATAAAGCCAATGGCTTGGTTAAGGAATTTTGCCTGCTCAAGTTTGCCCCACGGCTCGGTTTCGTAAATTTTGCTCTCTTGCCAGTTTAACGACTCCTCGGATTTTAATGCAGCCCTTGCGTCTGCAAGCCTCTGTGCCCTAGGCTCAATATTTGTGCCTAAAGAAATAAAAATTTGCTTCATGTGGATATTATTACCCTATCATTTTCGCCGGCTATCTTTATTTTAATACTATGCGTGATATTCAGCGGGAAATTGCCTGCCATTTGAGGCCATTCTATAAAGGTAATCCCTTTTGAAAAGGTGAAAAGTTCAATGCCAATATCGTATAAATCATCTGTTTTTTTTAGGCGGTATAGGTCTAGGTGGTATATAGGCGGCTTGTTTGGGTATTCGTGGACTATTGAGTAACTGGGTGAATTTACCATGCCGTTAAAGCCTAAACCTTTGCAAATACCCTTGCAAAGCGTAGTTTTTCCTGCACCTAGGTCGCCTTCCAAGGCAATTATATCACCGGGTTTTAGATTTTTTGCAAAAGATAAGGCCCAATTAAGGGTTTCTTGCTCGGAATTTGTTGTAATCTCGGTCACGGCAACCCCAAAGCCAACTCCCCAAATATCCTTGCACCAACGCTGTTAGGGTTTGCAAGCACCGCAGGCAAGCCGCTTTCTCCGCCTTGCATCAAAGATGCTTCAATGGGAATTTGCCCTAAAAGAGGAATGCCAAGTTTTTGCGCCAAGTCTTTGCCCCCTTCCTTGCCAAAAATAAAATGCTCTTTTTCGCAATTATCGCAAATAAAACTGCTCATATTTTCAATTAAACCCAAAATAGGCACATTTGTTTCCTTAAAAAGGTCTATGCCTTTAAGGCAATCTGCAAGAGCTACGTTTTGAGGCGTGCTAACCATAATGGCTCCGTCTAGCTTGCATCCTTGAATAATAGAGAGCTGAATATCACCCGTGCCGGGCGGCAAATCTATAAAAAGCAAGTCTAAACTTCCCCAACGCACAAAATTCAGCAAATTATTGATAAGAGCCGCCGTTCTAGGCCCCCTGCAAGCATTCGCCTTTTCTGCGGGGAATAACTGCGCAAGGGTGGCAATTTTAACCCCGTGCGAATATGCAGGGATAATATGCTGGTTTTCGTCTAGCTCCAGTTCACCGCTTAGCCCAAACATTATTCCCATGCTAGGGCCATATAAATCTGCATCCAAAATGCCAACAGTTTTCCCTTCAAGGGCAACTGCCATAGCAAGATTAGCCGTAACGGTTGATTTTCCAACCCCACCCTTGCCACTGGCTATGGCTACTATCTTTTGAACTTCATTTAGAGGCATTTTCCCTAAGATAGAAAAAATTGGCATACTTTTTGCAAATAGTTCCAGTATGGCTAGGATTACTTTCAATACGATGTATAATACCACGATGCGGCACTTGCAGAGCAACGGGACGAAGATGAATAAGATCCTAGAGCAAGTCTCTAGCGAACAGAAGATAAATCGTCCTTCCGACACTCCCGTTGGCTTTACAAATGCCCTCAGGTATGGAAACGTTCTCAACCTGCTTGAACAGCAGCGGGTTAACATGAACGATGGCGATATTTACATGAGCGTCCTAGAAGCTACCCATGATAAAATGAACACGCTTTTTGGAAACACTAAGGAGCTTGCGGTGCAGGCTTCTAACGATACCGTGAACCATGAGCAAAGGCTTATAACAAATATGGATGTAAGGCAAAATCTGGAATTGCTGGTTTCCATGGCCCAAACCAAACATAAAGACGGATTTATATTCAGCGGCAAATGGACAAACCAGCCGCCTTATGAGATTAAAGAAGGCCAGGCAGTATATTACCAGCAAGAAGATATACCGCCAACAATACAAGTAGCTAATCCAGATTATGATCCGGATCTTCCGGTAGATCCTACTACTAATCCACAAACCATTCCGGGACCAAATCCTAATCTTCCGCCTTGGAACGATACTCCGCCTTTTTCCAATGAAAACGCAATAACAATTAGGCTTTTAGACGGCAACTATCATGACCCAAATTTAAGCATAACGCCGGGTAATGCTGCATATACCAATGACGAGCGCAACCCGATTGTTCAACGCATTATACCCGGTTCTGTTAGCGGCTTGGCCGGCTTAAACGAAAAACCGCACTTTAACGAAGATGGCGTTCCGGACTACGATTACGAAATAGATTATGTAAACGGCACGCTCACGCTTTTAAGCGATAAAGCCAAAGCAGCCTTTTTCAATGAAACTACAGGTGAGGCAAAACCACCGGAAGAGTTGCCCAATATGTCTTTTGAATACGTTTACCGCAATTCAATAGATATGACCGGTGAAATTTATCGTGAAATAGACAACGGCATCACTATGAAAATAAATACTAACCCCGATGACTTATTTGGCCGCGGCGGGTTAAACGATACGGATTCCTTTAAGGAAATAATATCTTTGATGCAAGGACTTTGGTATAACGACCAACCACAAATTTCCAAAGGAATAGAAACAGTAGATGCTGCCAAAGAAAGAAATCTTGAGCAACAAGCTGTTGAAGGTGCAAAACTCAAGAGGCTGGAGATAGTTTTTGACCGCAACAAGGATTTGGAAATTGACAATACTAGGGCGCATAGCGAATTAATGGATGTAAATTTTGAAGAAATAATGACTCAACTCATGTTGGCGCAAGCTGTTTATGACGCGAGTTTATACGCTACTTCGAGTGTTCTAAATCGCTCTTTAATGGATTATTTATAAAAAGTGAGGTGAGATATGGCAGGTTCTTTGTTCAACGTTTCTAGTATGATGTACATCAACAATCTCCGTTTGCACAACAGAGATTGGGGTACTTCAAACGAAAGGCTGGCTACGGGAAGTAGCATAAACAAGGCGAAAGACGATCCTTTTAGGAATAACGAATCGCTAAAAATAGAAAGCGAGATAAAAGTCGGTGAAAGGGCAAAGCAAAATTCAAGCGATGGCGCAGCTCTTTTGCAGATTGCAGAGGGAACTTGCAACGAAGTGCAAAGCATTTTGCACCGCATAAGGGAACTCGCCATTCAAAGCGCAAACGATACCTTAACAAGTACCGAACGCCGATATCTGGATCAAGAAAGCACCGAGCTATTAAAGGAAATAGACCGCATTGTTGCCAGCACAACATATAATACAAAGCAAATTTTTGGGAACAAAGGCGATTCATTTTCTGACGAGCATAGGGATTTAAAGGACTGGAATCCTTTTGTAGCCCCCCGAGACGCAGACGGGAACTTGATAAGAGACATAAACGGAAATGCAACCCGAGCGGGAGTTTTGCACATAGGCCCCAACACAAGCATCTCCGAGGAAGTAAAAATTTTTCTCCCTGATGTTTCTGCAAAATCTCTTGGCTTAGATACTCTTAGCCTAACTTACCAGAACGGGGCAACCAGAGCCATAGACGATGTGGAATCTGCACTGAATTCTGTTAGCACTTTCCGTTCTTACATGGGTACTTTGGTAAACAGAATGGATACGCAAGCCGAGTATTTAGACGATAAGAACATAAGCCTTAGCGACTATTCCAGCAAAATAAGGGATGCGGATATTGCACAAGAAGTCACAAACATGGTAACTGCTCAAATTAAGCAACAAGCCGCAATGTCTGTTTTGACACAAAGCAACTCAAGGATGAACAAGGTTTTGAGTATGTTGGCTAGATAAGCAGCAAAGACTCATCCCAGCTTTCATATATCTTCTAGTCACCTACTCGTATCTTAATGCTTCTATAGGGTCTAACCTTGCGGCTTTGCGTGCAGGGTACCACCCAAAGAAAACTCCTGTTGCAAAACAAACAGAAAAACTCACTACTATGCTGGATACGGTAATGCTTACAGGCCAGTTGGCAAAAAATTTAACCATGTAAGAAACTAAGCCACCAAATAAAATCCCTATGGAACCGCCAACTAAGCTTATAAGAACCGCCTCAAACAAAAATTGCAGCAAAATATCCCAACCTCTTGCGCCTATTGCCATTCGCAAACCTATTTCCCTAGTGCGCTCGGTTACAGACACATACATAATATTCATAATTCCTATTCCGCCAACCAAAAGGCTAATGCCTGCTATAGCGGTTAAAACCGTTGTTAAAAGATTTGCCGTGCTAGAAACCATATCCAAAATTTCTTGCTGAGTTTGAATGCGGAAAGATTCATTATCCGGTGGAAGTTTACGCTCTTCGCTCAGAATTTCCTTTGCTTCTTCAACGGCCAGCGGCGCGCTTTGTTCGTCTATTGTGGCAGAATAAATGCTTTGAATATTTGTTGTTGCCAAAATACGCCTTTGCACTGCAGAGAACGGAGCTAAAATCACATCGTCTTGGTCTTGCCCAAAGCCCGCAGTTCCTTTGCTTTTTAATAAACCTATTACCTTAAAAGGAATGTTTTTGTAGCGTATTGTTTGCCCAACAGGGTCTGTGCCGGGAAAAAGATTATCTGCAACCGTTTTTCCTATAACGCAAACCTTAGACATATTTTCTTCGCCTTCAAACATAACGCCATCTTCTATTTCATAACCGCGAATGTGCAAATATTCCGGCCATACTCCTGTTATTGTGCTGGGCCAGTTCCCACCCGCTGCCACAACCTGCCCCCTAGCAGAAACCACAGGTGAAATCGCAGATAAATACTCGGATTTTTTCCTAAGCACATGAACATCGCTCACATTTAATTGCACAGCAACTGCGCCGTCCATACGCACTCCGCTTACAGAGCGGTTGTTTGGGAAAATCATAACCACATTAGCTCCCAAACTCCCTATTTGCTCCTTTATGGATTGCTTACTGCCCTCGCCTATGGCAACCATAGTTATAACCGCTGCAACGCCTATAACTATGCCAAGCACAGAAAGAAAAGTTCTCATTCTGTTCCTAAGCAATGCCTTAAAAGCCATACGCAAAAGGGCAAAATGACTCATGATTTTCAGTTACTTTTTAGCAGCCTTAACTACTTCCACCACTTTTGCAAATGCAGTTGGATCTGTGACAGCCAAATCTGCCAAAACCTTACGGTTTAGGTTTATGTTGGCAACGGAAAGCAAGTGGATAAACTCGCTGTATTTCATTCCGTGTTCACGAACTGCTGCGTTAAGGCGTGTAATCCACAAGGAGCGGAAATCGCCTTTTTTGTCTCGGCGGCCAACGTAGGCATATTGGCCGGCATGGGTTGTTGCTTCTATGGCAAGGCGCAAATTGCTTTTGCGGCGGCCATAATAGCCCTTGGCGGCTTTGATTATTTTTTTGCGACGTTCACGGCTCGGAACTCTTGTTTTTGCTCTTGACATAATACCCCCTAGGCCTCTGCCAACATGCGTTTAACGTGGAATTCTTCGGTCTCTCTCAAAATCGCGCCCTGGCGCAGATTGCGTTTGCGCTTGGTTGTTTTTTTTGTGAGAATGTGACGCGCGCCGGAGTGCTTGTATTTAACAGCACCGGAGCCGGTTACTCGGAAGCGTTTTTTTGCTCCGCTATGGGTTTTCATTTTAGGCATTTTGTCCTCTCTGGGAATCGGGGTTGCCCCCATTGTTAGAAGCCTCACCTGCAGCCTTTTGCTCGGTTTCGTGCTTTGCCTGCTCATTTACCGGATTATCTTTAATCGGTTCATTTGTAGGCTTTTGTGTTTCCTTTTTCTTTATGCCACCCTTGCGGGGGCTTACTGCAATGGCGAAACATCTTTCCACTTTCAGTTCTTCTATGTCTCCGTAAGGAGACAAGTCTATTCTGGCTTGGTCTATAAGGCGGTGGCCAAATTCCATTCTGGAAAGTTCCCTGCCTTTAAATTGAACCAGTATCTTTACCTTAAAACCTTTTTCCAAAAATTCCTGAGCCTGTACCATACGGTAACGATAATCGTTTGTGGCTGTTTGGAAATGCAATTTTATTTCTTTTATTTGCCCTGTTGATTGTTGGTGGGCTTTTGCGGCCTTTTGCTTTTTTGCCTGCTCAAAACGGAATTTGCCGTAATCAATGATTCTGCAAACCGGAGGAGCCGCATTAGGCGAAACTTCTACAAGGTCTAATTCTGAATCCTTTGCTATTTGCAAGGCTTTTTGAGTATCTACAACCCCAACTTGCACGCCTCTCGCATCTATAAGGCGAATTTGGGGAACTTTAATCTCTTGGTTTATGCGAACGCCGTCTTTAGGACGATTCGGTTGTGGGCGACCTCGTGGTGGAAGCAATCTAATGGACTCCTAGGCTGAACATAATGGGGAATATAGTAATTTTTTTCACTCTAAATCTCTTTCTCTGTTTTGGAATCTATTTAACATAGTCCAAGAAAGTTTTAAGCCAACAAATACCTTATCTGCGTTAATCTCACGTTGCAAATAATTAATTTTGTATTTAACTTCTTCGTCAACAAGTTCACGCCCATTAAAATTGTCATGGCGAACAACCTTGTAGCCTCCGTAAATGCCAACAGAGAATTGAGGACCTTGCAAGCGAAGTTCAAGTTCCATAGTTAGGGTTGGCCCAAAGAAACTGTATAATGATCCTTTCTGTAGTGTATCTGGGGAATCAACGAAGGTGAAATATTTATCTGGATTGCGTATATTTAGCAATTCAACGCCTGGCCCAATAGAAGGAATTATATTGAAAATTAAATTCTGTCTAAGCAATTTGTAGCCCCACATCCAGGTAATTCCGTAAGCAAACCATTCGGTATTGCCTTTTGTGGGGGTTACCGGCATAAAATCAACATCGAACCAAGTGCGTAGCTGATTGTATTCGGCACCTACTTCTACATTAGCACCCGCATAGCCCTTATTATAGCTTTCTCCCGTGATACTGTTTATAAGCTTAACACCATCGGATTTCATGCTGCGTAAACCGCCTTTAAGGGATATAAAGCCACGCACCAAGTCTTGGTCGTAAATGCCTTCACTTGCAAAAGAAGCAGGAACCAGAAGGGCAACCACCAGCATTATTGGCAAAATTTTAGAAAAAATACACATATTGCATAATATAGTAAATTTAATACCTAATATCCATTTCCAAAATCGGCAAACTTTCTCCTTTTTTTTGCGAATCTTGCAATTTTTGTGCTTTTTCCGGGCTATACCACCAATAAACAGGGATTGCATCTTCCCTATTAAATTTTCCGTAAAGCGATTTTGGGTAGCCAAAGCGGTTCCAATGCAGAATTTTGTTGTTGTCGGATTGCCAAAGCAGGATATATGGGACTATTTCGGTAAGACGGGCGTCCATTTTTTTCAGTATTTCATTGCGGGCATTAAGGTTTTGCTCGGTTTTTTGGGCTTCTATCAAACTATCCATTATGCTGTCTTGCAAGCCCGGCACGTTATTTGTGCCTTTATCGTTTGCGGTTTTGGAATGCCAGCTGGCTTCCGGGTCACTCAGGCGGCCTGCTCCCCAGGCAAGCCAGCAAAGGTCAAAATCCGCATCATCTATGCGCTGGCGAAATGTTGAAAGCGATACGGTTTCTATTTTGGATTCTATACCCACGGCTTTAAGGTCTTCTTGAAATTTGGTGGTATGGCGAATGTCTTCGGCGTAGTTGAGGAATGTGAGTTCAAAGGCTTTTCCGTCTTTGCCGGTGAGTTTGCCTTGAGCGTTTACCGTATAGCCGGCTTCTTCAAAGAGTTTACGGGCGGAGTCCGGGGCATAAGGGTATAGCGGTGCATCCGGGTTTTTATTCCCAGCCCAAAGACTTGGAAAATATGTATTGAGCAAAAAATATTGATTGAACATAAATTTTTCGCTCATAAGTTCTCGGTTCAGCAAAAGGGAAAGCGCTTTGCGAACGCGAAGGTCTTTGAATTTATCTCTGCGTAAATTGAGAGCAAAACCCTGAAAGCCTTTGGGTTCTTGGTTAAAAACTCTGTTCTTTAATACATAGCCTTTTTTTACCGCATCAAATTCGGTTTGATTTATCCATATAGACGAAGTGTAAATAGGGTAAGCATCAAAGTCGCCTTTTTTCAGGGCTTCCAGTGCTTTGTTGCGGTCTTCCATAAAGCGGTAGGTGATTTTGTTGAAATTATATTTGCCTGCATTATAATTTTTTTGCCTACCCCACCAGTCCGGGCGGCTTACGAGTTCCAAGGCACGGTCTATCTTCATTTGCTTTATAGAGTATGGTCCGCTCACAACCGGGAATTCAAAGCGAATTGAATTGAAGTCCGTATTTTCCCAGATATGTTTTGGAAAAGCAACCATCCCTGCGGCTTCCCAAAAATTTCCCCAGTGTGGGTCTTTAGCTTTGACTGTAAGGTGCAACGAGTCCAGCACTTCCGGGCGTTCAAGGCGGGATAGCCCTACTTTGAATATTGGCGTTAGGTTTTTGGGGTCCATTATAACATCGTAATAGAATTGCACATCGTAGGCGGTGATGGGTTTTCCATCGCTCCACCTTGCGCGGCTGTCTATTTCAAATGAGTAGCTCATGCCGTCTGGTGAAATTTCATAAGCACTTGCTAAAACTCCAACAGGGCGGTTCTCCGTAGAATGGAGTTCTGCAAGCGGTTCAAATAGCATGGACATCACAGATACGGAAAAGGAATTGTAATCCTGCCACATATTCAGAGAGAATGGAGTAGAGGCTCCCCAAAGGCTTATTTCCCCGCAGGGAACGGCTTCTGTTGGAACAGCTATGGGGTCAAACTCGCCGGTGGCATTTGCGTAAGATGGCGGTGAGCTTGGGCATGCAGCAAGGGATTTTGTTTGCGTTTGTTTTTCGCAAGATAAAACGATGAATATTATTAGCAAGAAGGCGAGACGCATTTAGAACCTTACCTTTGCAAAATAAACTCCCTTATTTTTAGGAGTGAATTTTACTGCTCGCCCGTTGCTTTTAATAACGTAAACCAAATCGCCTTTCAAGTTAAATATTTGCACGGTAAAACTTTTATTTTGAGCAGGGAATTCGTGAGTGCCCACTAAACGCATTACGGAATTTTGAAGGTTGATTTTGTTTGGTGCGGATATTATTGGTGTAACACCGAACTTGCTCGTGTCTGCCGGGTCTGTCTTGGAAACTATGTAGGCAAGCGCACCAACAAGTCCGGCTTGATAGTCTAAACCTCCTTCGGTGGATTCGTAACTATCTACGTTGTCTTCGTATCTGTTAGGATCTCTATGGCCGCCAACCATATAACCGAAATATCTATTTCGCGGGGGAATAACTAAGGTGTTTTTAACCTCAACATCGTCATCGTTGAGATATACGTTTCTGTGGTGGGGTTTTTGAGCCATTCCGCCGCTTGCGGCCATATTGGGGCCACGGTCGTCGAACCCTACAATAAATGAGTAGTTTCTGCTGTTTTTACCCAAAATATAATCTATTTGATTATAGATGAATTGGTCATAACTCGTTGTATTTGCTACGTCCGAGTAAAGTGCGGCGGTGAGTGCATGGTTCGCTACATAGCGCATTGCACCCCATTCGTTACCGTGAGTGTTGATTCCTTCTGAGTTAATACGGCCGGTGTATGCGTCCACAAATGCCGTACGCATATTATCAACGTAGGTCTGATTGTCATTGGTTATAGTCTTTGCCGATGTGTAGGCTGCCATATCATGGGGGTTTGCGTAGTCAAAACCCCAGTTGTGGAAGTTGATCTGTTCTGTTGTCATATCGCTTAGGTATTTGTTGTCGCCGGTCAGCCTATACATTTCCGCGGCGGCGATATGTAAATACATAGGTGCTTTGTATGTATCCGCTGCACCGTAAAACCCGCCAAAACAACTGCCTTTGGTTTTACCGGCTTGCGATTTGGCATAGGCATAGGCGTTTAACGCATGTGTATTGCACAGGTCGGCATAACCATCATCGTACTTACGATATATTTTCGACATTATGGCAAGTGCTCCCGCCGCAAAAGATGCCATGGTTACGTCTTCTGGATTTTTACATACGGGCCGCGGCTGGTCGCTTTCCCCGCCATCGCTTCTTGGCTGAAGGGCTTTGTAGCCGGATGTAACCCAAAGTTTGTGGTCGTCGCCACTGCCGCCATTGCCTTTTTGGTAATAGAATGTGCTTGCGTTTGGCGTGGCCTTGATCATCCAATCAGTAGCGTATTTAAGTTCCTCAAGCAAGTCGGGAGTCCCGTTTGGGCTGCCACCGTCGATACTCCAGTCCCCGGATTCCGCATAGTCGCTGTAGTTAGTTCCGTCATAAAGGTCATGGAAACCTGTCGGAAAAACCTCATAAGCCTTCGCAAGCATATAAGCCGAATAGAAGAATGTCTGCCCAAACAGCACATTATCGCCGCAATCGAACCACCCGCCTACAAGGTCTATACCGTCCGTCTCACCATCCCTGAGAAAACTTTCCTTGTAAGTGTGGTCCATAAGCAACCAATTGGGACCATGCCCATCTCTCTGTGCACCGTAAAAGCGAGTTACCATCCAAAGCGCTTTTTTATACTGGTCATCAGTAAAGGCACCTTGAACATCTTGAGCAAAGACATTTTGCAGGGAAAGGGAAAGCAACAGGGCGAATAGGAAAAATTTATGCATATTGTTAATATAGAAAAAATCACTATTGCCCCTCCATATCCATAGGACGTTGCCTATATTTGCAAAAACATCCTTTATGCAATACAAAAATTTACTATATTATAGCGTATAAAGGATGTTATCTATGTCAAAGCAGAGCAAAACGGTATTATTGCCCGGGCAGGGAAAGCTGCTAAATGTCTTAGGCGAGCAAGTAAAACTTGCCCGCTTGCGTAGGAATTTATCGGCGGAACAGCTTGCAGAGCGGGCTGGAATTGCACGTACCACGCTTTTGAGATTGGAGCACGGGGATGGCGGAGCTGCGCTTTCTACCTTGGTTAAAACATTATTCGTGCTTGGATTGGAGCAGGACATTTTACTGATAGCAAAAGACGACTTAATGGGCTACCGTATGCAAGACCTAGGGCTTTTAACAAAAAAACGCGCAAGGAGCAAAAATGCAAAATAAAGAAAAGGAAATTTTTGTCTATTTTGACAGCGATCAGCTTGTTTTCCTAGGTTTGCTGCGTTCTGCAACTGTCCGTGGCAAAGAGGTTTTCAGTTTCAATGCTTCCAACGAATACGTCAAAAACGAGGCATTTCGTTTTTTGGACCCTGATTTGGGGCAATTCAGCGGTTCTCAATATTTGCGTTCGGAAAAAGCAAACTTCGGGATATTTTTGGATTCCGCTCCGGACAGATGGGGCAGGCTGCTCCTAAGACGCAGAGAGGCAATACTCTCAAAAAAAGAAAATAGGCAAGAAAAAACCTTGCTTGAAAGCGATTATTTGCTGGGAGTTTTTGACAAAAACAGAATGGGTGCATTGAGATTCAAAACGCAGCTAAATGGCATATTTTTAGACGACAACACAGATTTAGCAGCTCCACCGATAACCGAATTAAAAAGATTGGAAGAGTCAAGTTTAATGTTTGAAAGCGAAAAAAACACGAATGAAAAATGGTTGCAAATGCTGGTAGCACCGGGTTCCTCGCTAGGCGGTTCAAGACCCAAGGCGAATGTCATAGACAAGAAAGGGAATTTATGGATAGCAAAATTTCCCAGCAAATTAGATGATATAGACAAAGGGGCATGGGAAGCGGTAGTTTGCAAACTTGCTCAAATGTGCGGAATTGCCGTCAGTGATTTTTCCATAAAAAAATGCAATTCAAAATACCACACTTTTTTAACGCTCCGCTTTGATAGGAAATACAAAATGAGAATACACATAGCAAGCGCAATGACCATGCTAGGCTATTCCGACGGCAACACAGAAAATGCCAGTTGGCTGGAACTCACAGATTTTATAATTAAACACAGCGACAGAACAAACCAAGATTTGGAAGAATTGTGGCGGCGTCTTGTTTTTAGCGTAGCAATTTCCAACAGTGACTGCCATTTGCGAAACCATTCCTTTATTCTAAACAAAAACAAAATCTGGAATTTAGCCCCAGCCTATGACATGAACCCAGACCCGGATGCAACCGGCCTTGCATTAAATGTAAATGAAAACAACAATTCTCTGGATTTTGATTTGGCTTTGGATGTAGCTCCGTTTTTCCGTGTGAATGCACAAAAAGCAAAAGAAATTTTGCTACTTGTAAAAAAAACGGTTGCTAAGTGGGAGCAAATCGCTGCTGAGTTTAGGATTCCAAAAAAAGAATGGGAAAAAATGGAACGGGCATTCAACAAGGCAACTTGGCCTTCATGGCAAGGATAACAAGGATAAATTACCAATGCACTTCTCTTCACCTTTACTTTCGCTTTGCAATTCATCATCGTGTTGGATTTACGAAAACCTGACTAAAATTCTGAGAATGGGCGAAGAAGGCGGGAACACCTGCTTTGGGCTTACCATGCGTTTGCACAAGGAACTCGTTAAACTTGGCTACACTCCCAAACTTTTGCTCGGGCACAAAAAGCACATAAAAAACGTCCATTGCGCTCTTAGCATTATAGAAAACGGAACAGAACTTTTTTTAGACCCCGGCTATTTGATTTTTGATCCCTTGCCCATTCCGCCTAACATTCCTCAGCAAAACAAAACCACCTTCCCTCTGCAACCAAACTGGGTTCGTTTGGAACGAGACGGAGAAAACCTTTGCCTCTGGACAGGTGTAGCAAACGAACCTGCAAAATTCCGTTTCTACTTCCCACTCAAAGGCTGCACCATGCAGGAATTCAATCTCGCTTGGGAAGAAAGCTACACAGGAGAATCCATGAAATACTTAGTGCTCAACAAGCTGGATAGAAAAACCGCCACGCAGTATTATTATCAAAACGGAAAACTTTTGATTAGAACTCCAAACGGCGCAACGCAGCAGAAAATTGAAATGGAATCACTGCCCAAAATTTTTGGGATAAATGGGGAGTTGCTAACGCATTTGCAGAGGGTGGTCCGGCCCTTTCAACTCGGTATTTAACCATAAACACCTATTATTCCACCAGTCTTTCATATTTGTTATCTGTTGAACGTAATTGCCGGAAGAGTTCCATATTTTAAAATTTTCCGCAACGGATTCTTCGAGTTTCGTACCGATATTATATATAAATTCCGAGACTGCAGCGATTTCGAGGTATTTCTCATTCCAGCGTTCCTTATACTTTGCAGCAAAAACCGGGTCTTCAAAAAAACGCTTGAAAAAACTGTGTTTCCATAAACGTTCATTATAAGTTCTAAAATATACATCACTTGTTTCGTTATAAGAAAAAGCCCAATCAAAATCCCATAACGGCCCTGCGCCGATTTTTCCGTTTTTGTCTTTGTATAAATACGTACTTTTAGGAAACCCCAATTCATGATTCATAACTATCTCATTTACCAGCAAAAAATCGACAAAAGTGTTTATATCCACCAGGTCTCTGTATCCATTTTCGGGAAAATTTGCCGAAGCCATGGAATCGCACAATTCGTTCAAGCTCTTTTTGACAAAATCATAAGCAGGATTATCTATGAGCATAGGCTCTGCTTCGGGTGATTTTATCATAACCGGCAAATCATAATTTGCAGTCCTGAATTTAGGCTCTTCATTATATTCCGAACTTATTTTTACAAACCAACCTTCATTTTCATCAATGTCAACCCTTCCCTCCCCCACCTGATTATGCTCCGTTAACCCATAAACCCCTTTGTACTCCCCGTTCAAATATAATTGAACATGGTGATAGGTGTGATTGTAAGGTATGCTGAGAATACTTCCTAGTTTAAATACAGTCATGTTCATAATGAGCGTAGGGTCTATATATTCCGCCAGCAACACCCAGCTCTTAGCCTTAGGAAGCCCGAACAGTGATGTTTTTTTGTCAAATTTTATCCTATAAGACTTTTTGGGATAATTCCAAGTCGAATTTCCCCGCCCTCTAATGCTATCATTGAAGTCAGTTTTGGAAACATCGTTTGCAGGGTTATTCTCATCCCTCAAAGAAAATTTAATGTTCAAATACTTTTCTTTGCTTTCTATAACCTGTCCGTCTTTTGTATAGATTTCAATAACGGGCAAATGATCCGGCAAGGAGTTCTCCGTATTTTGCGATATATCGCTACAGTTAAGTAACGATAAGAAAAATACCGCAAGCAGTGTTTTTTCAATTTTTAGAACTGTGGACATAGAGATAAAGTAGAAACAAAAACGTTAAAGTTTTCCCAAAATTACTATATTTACATAAATGCTAGACCCCAAACGAACCGCTAGAGTACTTGGAAGCCTGATTATTACACAAGGTGCTGTTCTTATTGTATTTTGGAGAATTCTGGCAAAGATTATAGCCACCGCTACTGAGCGTTATTCTAACTTCACCGGCAGAATGGCAAAAAGCTTTTTTACTCAAGACCGTGCTTTGGCAGAATTACTCAAAACAGGCAGTTCATTTTTAACCCCCTTGCTCATTGCAGGCATAATCATAATTGTTTTGGGAGTTTTGATGCTAGTATTTCCAAAAAGAACAGTACGAATTTTCACATTTTTGCGAATTTTGCGATGATGCATATTTACGGAACAATTTTTCTTTTGACAATAATTTGCTATGGCAGTGTTTTTGCTCAGCAAGATTTCTTGTCGCAACAAAAAAAGTATGATCGTGTTAGAACTTCTTTTTCAGAAAAAGAGCAAGGCATTGTAGAAAATCTTAATAAAAACGGATTAACTACTGATGATTTAAATATTCTGATTGTGGCATACAAGGCAGATGAACAATTGGAAATATATGCCAAAAAGAAAAATGAAACAAGCTATAAATTGATTGCCGTTTATAATATTTGTGCATCTTCTGGCGAGCTGGGCCCAAAACGGAGACAGGGAGATGAACAAGTACCGGAAGGTTTTTATAAAATTGATCGTTTCAACCCTGCAAGCAATTTTTACTTGTCGTTGGGTATTAATTATCCAAATCTATCGGATAAAAAAAAGAGCAAAGCTTCAAACTTGGGTGGCGATATTTTTATTCATGGCTCGTGTGTAACAATTGGTTGCTTGCCAATGACCGATGGCAAAATCAAGGAAATATACATTTATGCAGTTCATGCCCGCAACAACGGACAACGCGATATACCTGTTTATATTTTTCCTTTCCGCATGACAGACTTCCATTTTCAAGCTTATAAAAATAAATACGCCAAAAATCAAGAACTTATTGACTTTTGGACAAATTTAAAATCGGGTTACGATAAGTTTATTTTAGAAAAAAAAGCATTGCAAGAATCAATTGATAAGTCAGGAAATTATCTATTTTAAACAAATTCTATTTAAGGAGAGAGAAGAATCTTTGTTTTTGTTCATCTTATCAATCGCAGTTGTCTTGGCCCGGCCGGTTTTAGCTACCGAGCAAGCCGCCGTGATAACAGATTCCAGAGATAGCCAAAAATATAAAACCGTCAAAATAGGCAGCCAAACTTGGATGGCAGAGAATTTGAATTACGAAACAAAAGGTAGTAAATGCTACGATAACTTGGAATCCAACTGCGATATCTACGGTCGTTTGTATAATTGGGAAACGGC
>LIUI01000025.1:0-1577 GCA_001462235.1 Fibrobacteria bacterium GUT307 | reverse complement strand
CGGCTATGAAAGCTTGCCCTTCCGGTTGGCACTTGCCGAGCAAAGACGAGTGGGAAGAGTTGGACAAGGCTGTTGGCGGTAAAGAAGCGGCAGGGGAAAAATTGAAAGCCAAGAGCGGCTGGAATGACCATAAAGGAAAGTCTGGCAATGGCACTGATGAGTTTGAGTTTTCTGCTCTGCCGGGTGGGCTCGGCGGCTCGGATGGCCGTTTCGACAATGTTGGCAACAACGGCCGCTGGTGGAGTGCCGATGAGTACAAGAACTACTACGCCTACAATGGAAACAATAGCCACTACGCTTACAGCAAGAACATGCTCCACTACCGCGAGGATGCACATTGGACTGGCTACAGCAAGGACTACTTGTCTAGTGTTCGTTGCCTGCAGGACTATAGCGTTATTTTGGCTCAGCCCTTAGCTCAGCCCTTGACCCAGCCGGTTTCCGCTACCGAGCAAGCCGTAGAGATAACAACTGCGATAACGGATTCCAGAGATGGCAAGAAATATAAAACCGTAAAAATAGGCAGTCAAACTTGGATGGCGGAGAATTTGAATTACAATGCTAGCGGCAGCAAATGTTACAACAACAAGCCAGCCAACTGCGAAAAGTACGGCAGATTGTATGAGTGGGGAACAGCTAAGAAAGCTTGTCCTTCTGGTTGGCACTTGCCAAGCAAAAGTGAGTGGGAAGAATTGGATAACGCAATCGGTGGTAAAGAAGTAGCAGGAAAAAATTTGAAAGCCAAGAGCGGCTGGAATGATTATATAGGAAAATCCGGTAATGGCACTGATGAGTTTGGGTTTTCCGCTCTGCCGGGTGGCCTCGGCAACTCGAATGGCAGTTTTGACAATGTAGGCGACTACGGCTATTGGTGGGGTGTCTTTGGCGATAGCAACTTCGCCTACTATCGAAACATGATCTACGCCTACGAGCACGCCTACTGGGACTACCTCGCTAGCAACGACTTGTTTTCTGTTCGTTGCGTCAAAGATTAAGAATCCCAAAAAATCGCCGCGAAAATCACACAAAACCCTCAAAAAACACCTAATTTCACTTTTTTCTTGCATTCCAAGCAATTTGGTTTTATATTTACACTCATGAAACACACCTCCACTCCCTCGTTCCTTACGGTCATGTTCATGGCTTTGCTATCCACAGCGGCTTTTGCACAACTTCCTGGTTGCGTATTACCAGGTTGTGTACCCCCTAATATATACGTAATCACTGGCTCTGGAGGGCAGTTCAAGGCCACCAGAAACGGTGGAACAATAGAGGTAGTGGCTAACCAGCCAATCCAAACTGTGATTGACGCTATAAAAAATGACGCACTATTATACGGCGAAGGTATTATAACTATCGCTGATACTTACATACAGTTCGGAGATAATGACGAAGAGTTGGATATCGGCGATGAGTCGATAACATTTGAATTTTCTGGTAGTTCCATTGGTAGCTCCACTAGAGGAAACTGGAATATTACTCTTTCGGGTAAAATAACCTCAAGCGGTGATTTTACCATCAATGTTCAACAAGGTGTTTCCATAAATAGCACGGCCGATATTGCTTACACCGGCCCT
>LIUI01000024.1 GCA_001462235.1 Fibrobacteria bacterium GUT307 | reverse complement strand
TTTATTTTTGATATTGTCGTAAGCGGCAAGAATTTGGTTCAGTTTTTCCCGGTCAAGTTCAACCCATTTTCCTTTTAAAAAAGCCAGCCCGTCTGTTTCGGAAAGAAACTTTTTAATCTCATCGGGTGAAAAATTTTCATCACCCAAATAAATTTCTGGCGAAAAAGACATTATCTCGCCAAGCCCAAGTTTTGCGGGTTCCTTGATGGAGATTTTTAATGAAGCCTTGTATTTCTTTTTCCAAAAATTCGGAATTCTGCAACCGATTCCGCATTCTTCGTAAATCGGGGTTTCTGTTAAAAATAAGTATGCCTCTTTTGCAGAAAATTTCAAAGGAGAAAATAATTCTCCGTTTTCTATGATTTCCGACATAAAGCTGCTTTTTGCTGCCGCCTTGTTTATGCTTGAGAGCAATTTAATCAAATCCTTCCGGTCTTTGTATTCTTCCAGAGCATTTTTCAAAGGAAAGTGTTTTACATCATCTTTTGTACCTGTGCTATATGTAGCCAAAAATGCGAAAGGATATTCTTCATCTTTGCTTTCAACCAAATGGAAAAATATTCTGCCGCTAGTAATCAAATTTTTGTCTTTTGTGCGAAAATATTCCTCAACAGTTCCTTCAAAATTTGCAATTTCCGCATTAAATACATCCGAAATTTTACTCCACAAATTCTTTATCCAAATTGCATTCACAAATTCCCAACCATTAGTGTAAGGAACGGAGCGTGCAAGGGCAAGCAGAGCTTCTTGTTTAGGCTCCGGAGCAATTTTCAGAACCTCAATATCCGGGTTGTGAGATATTTCAGAGACAGCATTTTTTGCTATTTCAATTAAAAATTTTATCGAAATATCGCAATCAATGTCTTTTTCAAAGGCGAGTTCGTAGAGTGCAGGATATGGTGCAGCTAGTAATTTTTTGTCTGCGTCGGTGCATTCGGCTGTTTCCGTGTAAAGAAGGAAAGCGTTTTCCGTGTAGGCAGCTTTTGATGTTAGCATTGTGTTGGCTTCCTATTATTCATGGGGGGAATATAGTAATATTTCCACAATCTTATTCCTGCTCTTTTCTCCGCTTCGCCTTGTATTTTTTACAAAAATTACTATATTTAGCCTTGGATTTTTTACAAAAACGCTTGGTTTTAGGTTTGGAAAAATGGCAGATAGCTACATAAACAGAAAAATAGACGGCGATTTGCTCTCCTGGGCACGGGAAAGCAGTCGCAAGCCTTTATTGCTCAGAGGAGCCAGGCAGGTTGGGAAGTCCTGGGCTATCAGGCATTTGGCTAGGCGGTTTGAGTATTTTTTAGAAGTGAATTTTGAGCTTGACAAACAAGCGAGGGATTTATTTGCAAAAAATGATTTGTCCCCAAAGAAATTATGCCAAGAACTCGCTGCTATATACGACACTCCTATAATTCCGGGAAAAACCTTGCTGTTTCTGGATGAAATTCAAAGCTCTTTGCCTGCGATTTCCTCGCTTCGTTTTTTTTACGAAAAATACAAGGATTTACACGTTGTAGCAGCAGGCTCTCTTTTGGAATTCGCTTTGCAGGAATTGCCGTCTTTTGGGGTTGGGCGGGTGCGTTCCATGTTTATGTATCCGATGAATTTTTTTGAGTTTCTGAATGCCGGCAAACACAATTTGCTTTCGGAAGCAATTCAAAAGGCGAGTTATAAAAATCCTCTTTCTGAGCCTGTTCATAAAAAAGCCATTGAACATTTGAGGAAATTTCTTATACTGGGCGGTATGCCGGAAGTTGTTTCTGCTTATGTAAATAGGAATGACTTGCTGGAATGCCAGCGTGTTTTGGATGATTTGGTGATTTCGCTCCGCTTAGATTTTGTGAAATACAAAGAAAAGGTTCCGCCTTTGCAAATTTCCACGATATTTGATTCCGTTGTAGCGCAAATGGGAAAGAAATTTGTTTATTCCAATGTTTCCAATGATTACACTCACAGGCAACTGAAAGAGGGTTTAGAGCTTTTGAAGATGTCCGGTTTGGTTATTCCTGTAACCCATTCTTCGGCAAATGGTTTGCCGTTAGGAGCGGAGATAGATGTTAAAAAGCAAAAAATGCTTTTGCTTGACACGGGCATTTTTCAGAGATTATTAGGTTTGCCTTTATCGGATTTATTGATTAGTGATGATTTTTCTTTGGTAAACAAGGGGAACATTGCGGAATTATTTGTAGGTTTGGAATTGCTGAAATCCGGTTCGTGCTATGAGCAGAAAAACTTGTATTATTGGCATAGAGAAAGCAAAAACAGCAACGCCGAAGTTGATTTTGTTGTGCAGCTTGGGCAAAACATAGTTCCCATAGAGGTTAAAAGCAACACGAAAGGAGCCATGCAGAGTATGCGTTTATTTTTGGAAGAAAAGCATTCCGGTTTTGGAATTCGTGCTTCGCTGGAAAATTTTGGGGAGTTGCCGGGAGTTAGGATTGTTCCGGTTTATGGGGTGGGGATATAGGCGGGGAATGGACATCTATTTATACCTTGCATTTGCAGGTCTTATTTACATAAGATAGAAATTTGTATATTTTACACATGGCAAAAAACATATTTATTTTTTTATTTAGCGTTTTATTCCTGTTCGCTTGCGGTGAAGTTTCTACTCCATCTGAATTTTCTTCGTCCCAGTCTAGTTCGTCTATATCTTCCTCATCTGAATTTTCTTCGTCCCAGTCTAGTTCGTCTATATCTTCCTCATCTGAGTTTTCTTCGTCCCAGTCCAGTTCGTCTATATCTTCCTCATCTGAGTTTTCTTCGTCCCAGTCCAATTCATCTATATCTTCTTCATCTCAAACAAGTATTTTAGATGCCGTTCAAGAAATAGGAAAATACACTACTAAAGATTCCGTTGCCGCTTATATTCATAAATTTCAAAAATTACCAAGTAACTATGTAAATAAAGCCACAGGGCAAGAGTTATACGAGGCAACAGGAAATACTTGGACTAAGTGGAATTTTAATCCTTGGCAAATTTTAGGTGTTATGATTGGAGGTGATTATTTTGGCAACAATGAAGGTTTATTACCAGTTGATAATTACAAAGAATGTGATGTAGATTACCACGATAGCAGCAGAGGAACAAAGAGATTAGTTTATACAGATGCCGGATTTGTTTATTATACTGCAAATCATTATGAATCATTTATTTTGATTTATGAGCAATAGCGTTTTTGAATAGCATCAATTTCCACAATCTTATTCCTGCTTTTTTCTCCGCTAATGATTTTTACATTGCTCTTTGCTACCTTAAAATGCTTTGCCAAAACTTCCACAACTGCTGCGTTAGCTTTTCCATCTATAGGCGGGGAATGAACAAAAATTTTATAGGAGCCGTCTGCAAGTTGCTCTACGGCTTCTTTGCTGCTTTTAGGTTGGATTTTAACGGA
>LIUI01000023.1 GCA_001462235.1 Fibrobacteria bacterium GUT307 | reverse complement strand
CCTTTTTTAAGGGACGACTATTTATCCTTAAATACAGGGAGATTACAGTATGTCTGATAGTATAAATGTCACTATTCGCATGGATAGAGACATAAAACAACAAGCAGACCCTTTTTACAGTGAAAAAAATCAAGCTAGGTTAAAAGAATCCATAGCTCAATATAAAGCTGGAAAAATGACTGTAAAAACTATGGACGAGCTAGTAACATAATTTCTACATTACTCCCAGTATGAAATTCGGTTTAACAGATTCGCAGGCAAGGGAATCAAAAGAGAAATTCGGCGATAACCGTTTAACGGAAATTGAGCGGGAAGGTTTTTTTGACAAGCTAAAAGAAAATTTTGGCGACCCTATGATAAAAATTTTGCTGGTGGCCTTGGCTATAAATGTGCTATTGGTTATTGTGGAATTCAAACAAGGCGGGGAGATTGCTTGGTATGAGCCTGTGGGCATAGCTATAGCAATATTGCTTGCAACCTTTGTTTCAACTTTTTCCGAACACAGAAACGAAAATTCCTTTCAAAAACTCAAGGAAGAAGCATCCAGAATAAAGGTAAAAGCCTATCGTGATGGCTCAATAATAGAAATTCCTATAGACGACCTTGTTCAAGGGGACGCAGTTTTGCTCCAGGCCGGGGACAAAATTCCCGCAGATGGGATAATAATAGATGGCAATATAAAGGTTGACCAATCCGTACTGAACGGGGAATCAAAAGAAGCTTCAAAAATAGCCATCCCGGAAGGCTACCAAGACGATAATGCCCCCATGGATTTTTTGCACTCGCACAAGGTTTTCAGAGGAGCAGTTGTTTGTAACGGCAATGCGGTAATGCAAGTTACGGTTGTTGGGGATAAGTCTGTTTATGGGCAAATAGCAAGCGAACTCCAAGCAGAAGACGACCGTGAAAGCCCCCTAAAAGTAAAGCTAAGCAAATTGGCAAAAAGCATAAGCAAATTTGGCTATATAGGCGGTATATCCATAGCAGTTGTCCTTTTGTTTAAACTCTTTGCAATAGAGAACAATTTTGATCCGAGGTTAATTTCAGAGGCCGTGATGCTTGCTGTGGTGATAATAGTAATGGCCGTTCCGGAAGGGCTGCCCCTTATGATAGCCATAGTGAGTGCTTTAAATATGGGCAAAATGCTCAAAGATAATGTGCTGGTTCGCAAAATTGCCGGCATAGAAACGGCTGGTAGCTTGAACTTTTTATTCAGCGATAAAACCGGCACAATCACAAAAGGCAAGCTGGAAGTTGTGACATTTATAGATGCATCCTTGAAGGAATATAAAAGCTACGGTGAAGTTCAGGGCGGGTTAAAGAAATATTTGTCCCTTTCCATTCACCAAAATACAGATTCCGTGATGTCAAATAAAAAAGCTGTGGGTGGGAATGCAACAGAGCGTGCTGTCCTAGCTTTCTCCGGCGGCGAAGGTGAAGCTGTGAACGCAAATATCATAGGCAAAATCCCCTTTAATAGCACAAATAAATACTCCGCAACCTCAATAGAAGGCGATTATTCCCTTACTTTAATAAAGGGTGCTCCGGAAAAAATTCTCACAAAATGCAAATATTATTACGACAGTAACGGGCAAAAAAAGGAATACAAAGGCCATACAGAACTCAACAAGAACATAGATGTTCTTGCGGAGCGGGCTATAAGGGTTGTTGCTTTGGCGGTATCTGAAGAAAAAATAAAAGACGAGAATTTGCCGGAAAACGATTGGATTTTGGTTGGGGTTGTAGGCATTAGAGATGAGGTTCGCCCGGAATCTGTCACTGCTATAAAAGAGGTTTTGGAAGCGGGCGTCAATGTGATTATGATAACAGGGGACCGCAGGGAAACAGCTATTGCCATAGCCAAAGATGCCGGTTTGATGAAAAGCGACAACGACGTTGTTATAACCTCAGACGAATTTGCAGCCCTTTCTGATGACGAAATCAAAGCAAAAATCAAGGACATAAAGGTTGTGGCACGTGCCTTGCCCGCAGACAAAAGCCGTTTGGTTCGCATTACGCAAGATTTAAACTATGTTGTAGGGATGACCGGCGACGGAGTTAACGATTCTCCTGCGCTTAAAAAAGCAGATGTGGGCTTTGCCATGGGCGGGGGAACAGAGGTAGCAAAAGAAGCCGGAGATATAGTAATCCTTGACGATAACTTCAACTCAATAGACAAGGCTATTTTATACGGCAGAACTATTTTCAACAATATAAGAAAGTTCATAATCTTCCAGTTGACCATAAATGTTTCTGCTGTTCTAATAACTTTTGTAGCTCCTCTTTTGGGGCAGGAAAACCCGCTCACAATAATTCAGATTTTATGGGTGAATTTGGTCATGGACACCCTCGCTGCCCTTGCTTTTGGCGGTGAAGCTGCCCTTAAGCGTTATATGAAAGAGGCTCCAAAGCGGCGTGATGAGGCAATAGTGAGCAAGGATATGTGGAAAAGCATATTTGTAAATTCTGCGTGGATTTTTATTTTGAGTTTGGTGTTTTTATTTTGCATACCCTTTGAAGATACCGATACCAAGCACACTGCGTATTTTACATTCTTCATAATGGCCGCCGTATTCAACGCATTTAACGCCCGCACAGACCGCATAAATATTTTTGACAATATAAGCGGCAATAAAAACTTCCTGCGAATTTTAGGGCTTATCACTATAATTCAAGTTGCTCTTGTTTATTTAGGCGGTGAAATATTCAGATGCCATGGGCTTAGTTTGGAGCAGTGGGGCATAGTGCTTTTGCTTGCGCTCTCCATAATCCCGGTTGGCATGATTAGGAAAGCATTATGACTGAGCGTACAGAAAAACCGGATATTTGGGTTAAACTTGATATCTGGATGAGCAAGCGTCCCTTGCCTATTCGCATAGTTTACGACAGTTTACGCATATTTTTGCTAGAACATTGCACAATACGAGCCACAGCCCTTGCCTATACCTCGCTCTTGGCTGCCGTGCCGCTAATGATTTTGCTCACCTCAATAAGTTTATCCTTAGGCGTTGGTGATTTATTCATTACCCATTTACCGGAACTTTTGCCGGAAGTTCTGGAAAAAATGATGCCTTATGTAAACCGTTTTTTAAGTCTGTTCTTTCTAGAAGACGCTATTGACCTTAGCGCAATGACAAGCATAGTTATGGAAAATGTCATGCCTTTTTTGGTTAAAGCCCAGGGAATTAGATTGGGGTCTTTGGGAATAATAGGCGGCATTGGATTGCTGGTAACATTTATTTTGGCTATAGATACCATAGAAACCAATATGAATATAGTTTGGGGGGTGAATGAAACTCGTGGTTATGGGCAAAAAGCCGCCATATTCATTCCGTTTTTGCTTTTATTTGCGGGCGGCATAGGTATTTTCAGCATGTTTTTGCATTATGTGCGGGGAATTTTAGAGGATATCTTAACAAAAAAGCTACCCTTTGGGGAATTTGGCGAGTTATTATTGGAACTTAGCATTCCCACGGTTTTGCTGATTTTTGCCCTTTTTGGTTTGTGGCTTTTGTATTGCTATATGCCTTATGTCCCGGAAGATGATGGCTTTTGGAAAGCCGGCATTGAAAAAACAAAAAAGAGATGGTTTTCTGCTATTATATCTACAATTTTTGCGTTTGTAGCAATATGTATCTTTGGTGCAGCAATGATATTTTTGCAAGCCAGTATGTTTGCAAAATGGTCGCTTTTTTACGGCTCTCTTGCGGTTTTTCCAATGATAATGTTTTTGCTCTTTGGTTTTTGGTGCATCTTGCTTTTTGGCAATTCCCTTTGCTGGCGAATAACGGAGAGAGAGCATTCGCAAACTTATTTTTTGAGAAGGATTAAAAAACTGAGCGGGCGTTAAATTTTCTATATTACCTCAATGAGAAAGTTTTTCCTTATATGCGCCTTAGTTTTGTCTTCTTGCCAGTTGCAAGAGTGGAGAGATAGCAACAATGCAGAGCTAGAAGCTAGAATGACAAATGCCCTCCAAGAGGCTTTGGTTTTAGGTAGCAAAACAGCTGCTTCTAATTTAGGGGATACCTCCTGTGTAAGCAAAGATTGCGTCACGGGCTATTTAGGGAACAAACTAGTGGAAATTGTCGTGCCGGATACTGTGCTTAATGTTTTAAACAAAATAAACTCATTTACAA
This sequence comes from Fibrobacteria bacterium GUT307, assembly GCA_001462235.1. Classification (GTDB taxonomy): domain Bacteria; phylum Fibrobacterota; class Fibrobacteria; order Fibrobacterales; family Fibrobacteraceae; genus Fibrimonas. The sequence goes on along the minus strand of LIUI01000023.1, from coordinate 21,398 downwards.
ATTCCATAAATTCCCTGAGTCCAACTGCAATATCGCTTTTGCAAACAGCGTTGGGGTCACAATATAGTTCTATCTTTAATTTAGGCAAATATGGGGATTCCATAAAAGTTGCTTTGAATAGGGGAGCCGAGAAAGCAGCGCCTTCATCTGTGGATGTATTCAGAAATGCGATTTTTGGGATGTCCCTCAGCGATGCAAGGGGGCTTTTGCTAGGGGACTCACTAGCAGCCACAACTTATTTGCACACAACAACTTACAGCGGTTTGCGAAGCGCATTTAGCCCTATTCTAAAAGAGCCGCTTGATTTATTAAACCCAAACAAGTTTTGGAAACCTATTGCTTCAAATTACAATTCATTTGCAACAACCTATTTAGGTTTAGCTTCAAATCCATTATTAAGCAGTTCTGCTTTGCCCGGCTTGCCTTACCAAGCCCTCCCAGATGATCTCTCTGCATATTTAGCGGAATATGCAACAGGCAAAGCTCTTGACGGTTTATTTTTGATGGTTGGCAAACAAGAAACAAAACTAAGGGCAGACCCTTGGGGAACGGTAAGTGCCGCCGGTGACTTTATAACAGACACTATAGGCGATTTGCTAGGCGACATTTTTACCAAGGCAAAGAATAATTTGCTTTAAATACTCCTTAAACGCTTCTCCTATATTTTTTGCCGCCACAATGCCGGAGCTAACGGCTATGCCCTGAACTCCAAGCGGTATAATTTTCTCAATATCATGCAAAGCAATTCCGCCTATTGCGATTATTGGGATTTTTAAATTCAAGTCAATAACGTTTTTTATACCTGTTTTACCCAGAATTTCACTTAAATTTTCCTTGGTTTGGGTTGCACGCCACGGCCCAAGCCCTATATAATTGCAACCCTCCTGTTCTCTTTGCCCTGCCTGCTCCGGCGTATTGGCTGTGCCGCCTATAATGGCGTATTCCCCAAGCAACTTGCGTGCCTCTAAAACAGGGCAGTCCTTTAATCCCAAATGAACGCCATTTGCCCCGCTTTCCAGGCAAATTTGCGGGGAATCGTTGATTATTAAGATAGCCTTGTATTTTTCGCAAATGGTTGCTGCGGCAATGGCGGTTTGCCTTTTTTCCCGCTCGGTTCCGTTTTTTTGACGCAACTGAATCCAATTTGCACCGGCATCCAAAAGTTGCTGAACCTGCTCAAGGTGGGTGAGCGGTGCATTATCCCAGGTTAGGCAGTGAAAGGGAGGGAGTATCATTTAAAAGCACCAAGTTTGCCGTTGCCGTTTTCAAAAATTTTTTGCATGGACTTTTTAGCCCTGCAAATAGCTTTTTCTAAGTCATTATATTTTGCGAAGTTAGCGAGAATTAGTGCAGAAAGCGTACAGCCACTGCCATGCCTTTCTACGCCTTTTATGCGTTTAAATGGGAATGTTATCGGGGCAGGGGAGTTGGGCAAAAAGAGCAGGTCTTCATTTTTTTTGGAGTGCCCGCCCTTTACCAGAACCGCAGTTTTAGATGAACCTTTTGAAATGCCTAAAAACTCGGCTTCTGGCAGGTTTGGAGTTATCAAGTTTGCGTAACTAAATAATTTTTGCCAAGTTACGGCGTTTTGCTTGTGAAATTCAAAACCGGAACTGGCTTTTAAAATGGGATCCCAAAGTATAAAGGCTTTTGGATATTTTTTACGCAACCATTTGAAAATCTTTTCCAAAGTGCTGGGGCTTTCCACAAGCCCAATTTTTACATAGCTAAAATCTCTAACTCTTGAAATTATTTGAAGTTGCGACTCAATGCTTTCCCAAGGCAACCAATTAGGTTTTTCAAAAGAATCCTCATTTTGAATTGTAAGGGCGGTGCAAACCGCCTGCCCATAAACCTTGCAATGTTCAAAAGCTTTTATATCTGCCAAAATCCCCGCGCCTGCGCTGGGGTCAAAACCTGCTATGGTATGTACAACAATATAGCTAGTTAACATAATATCCATTATCGGCAAACTGCCTTGTGAATTTCGCTAAAATAATCCGGCAGCCAGTGCCCTAGGTTTTCGCAAACTTTTCCGGATGAAAACAGATCTTTTTGAGCCAATGGCACAACTTTATCCTTTTCTCCAAAAAAAAGTTCTAATTCAGCAACTGCCGGTTCGGTTAAGTCTGCCTTTTTTTGGATTAAGTAATTAAGCCCTGCGGTTAATTGCTCAGGGGAATAGCGCGAGGCATTCTCCAACCATCTTTCCATTTCTTCTTTTGGAACATCAGCCATCAAATCAGAAAAAGATGTTAAAGTTGTTGCTCTAACAATGGCACGCGGCCAGCAGGCACAAAAATCTGCAATTGGGCAAACTAAAATCCACCTTTGCTCTTTTGGCTTTTTATGCAAATTCTTTAAGAGCACAAGGGTACCCATACTCCACCCTACCACAATCCCAGACTTTGGAACAACAAAATCCTCAGAAGAAATCAAATCCCAATAATCCACAAATCTGTGGCTAAAATTGGAAAAACACTCATAAATCTCATCTTCCCAAATGGAAATATCGCTAGCCCAGCCGCTAATCCATGCTATTTCACTTGTATTCATACTAGTTATAGAACGCAAATTTCTCAGTTATATCTTCGCCGGTTTCCGGGTTAAAGAAGGAAAACTGGTGAGAAACGTAATCTTCTGCTTCTAAAAGCTCTATATCTAGGGAATGTTTATGCTCCAAATAATGGAACATACGGCCGTAATCGTCGCTCAGAATTTTGGCAATTGACGGTGCTACAACCAACTGAACCTCTCTTATCCTGCTTTTTTTTGCAATGCGTGCAAGATAGCGGTCTATCAGAGAAAGGGTTGCTTCTACGCTGAATACAATGCCGGAGCCTGCGCATAAGGGGCAATTGCTGTGCTTTTCGCTTGCTAGGTTTGTGCGAACCCTGCGGCGGCTCACTTCCATCAAGCCAAATTGCGAAATTGCGGAAAAATTCAAAGGAGTTCTGTCAAAACGGATGGCTTTTCTGAATTCGTCAACGACAGCGTTTCTGTCTTCTTCGGAGTCCATATCTATAAAATCGATTACCACCAAACCGCCCACGTCTCGCAAACGCAGCTGCTTGGCAATTTCCCTAGCGGCATCCAAATTTGTTTCTAGGAATACCTTGCTCTGGTCGCTGCCGTGAATTCTGGAACCGGTGTTCACATCTATAGACATTAGGGCTTCGGTTTGCTCAATGATTAGATATGCGCCACGAGGCAAATAAACCTTTGTAGAAAGGGATTTTTCGTAATCGTCTTCTATGCCAAAGGACTCAAAGAGGCTGTCTCGCCCTTTCCATAATTTTATCTTTTGCAGGTTTTCCGGGTTTGCTTCGCCTAGGTATTCCCGGATATTCTGGTATTCGTTTTCATCGTCCACATATACATATTCCGTTTGCTCATTGAAATATTCTCTTATTGACTGCTCTACCGAGTTTGATTCTTGGTAAATACAAGATTCGGGCGGGCATTCCCTGAAATTATTTTTTGTTATTTCCCATTTTTCCTCTAATTTTCGCATTTGCTTTACAATTTCGTTTTCCGATTCTAGGAGGGCCTGGGTCCTTACTATATAGCCTACATCCGGGGCTTTGTGCCTATGAACCAGGTGTTTGAAAATCTTGCGTTTGCCAAAATCCCTTTCTTTTTTTGATATGCCTATGAAATTTGAATTGGGCATGCAAACCAAAAAACGCTCTGCAAAACTCAAGTGCGTAGTCAATCTGGCACCCTTGGTATTTATGGGTTCCTTAACCACCTGCACCATAATTTCATCGCCCGCTTTCAAGACTTTGTCAATACTGGGAATAGCTACAGCCGGAGAGTCGTCTTCGCCGTACTCTTTGCGTAAAAGTATGTCCCTATCTATGGCATCGCTTATGTGCAAGAAGCCCGCTTTGTCCAGCCCTATTTCCACAAAAGCAGCCTGAAGCGCAGGCACAACTCGTTGCACAACCCCCTTGTATATATTAGACAAAGTACGGTTAGAAGTGCTGTTTTCCACCAGCAAATCCGTAAGAACTCCATCGTCTAAAACTGCTATGCGAGTATCATAAGGTGTAGCGCTAACTAAAATGCCGCGCTTGGCGGCGTGATTTTTTTGCATAAATATCCTTTAAGTTGCTTTCCAACTCTGTAATAAACGATTAACTCTGGCTATCTTGGCTTTCTCCTCGTCAGTGCCTTTAAAGGCCCTGAATAGGAGGTTCCTATATTCCATGAGCGAAGTGCGAATTAAAATACGATCTTCTTTTTTTAGCATGATTTCTCCGACAGCGCTGCTACCCCCGGAAGTTCTTTACCTTCCAAGAATTCCAGCGATGCCCCTCCACCGGTAGAAGTGTGTGTAACCTTTTTATCTGCCCCGTATTTTTTTGCTGCAGTTGCTGTGTCTCCCCCACCGATTACGGTGATTGCACCGCCTTGCGTTGCTTTTACAATGGCATCTGACATAGCTTTGGTAGCTTTTTCAAAGGCTTCAAATTCAAATACGCCTGCTGGTCCGTTCCAAACTATGGTTTTGGAATCCAGTATAGCTTTTACAAAGATTTCTGAGGATTTTGGGCCTACATCTAAGCCCATCCAGCCGTCCGGAATGCCGGTAGAATCGTCTGCGGCTTTGGTTGCGGCATCTGCGGCGAATTTATCTGCAACTACGTAATCTACTGGCAGGATAATCTCTTTGCCGTTCTTTTTGGCTTTTTCAATTAGTTCCGGAACTATTTTTGCTCCTTCTTCATCGTAGAGGGAAGCCCCTATTGCAAGGTTGTTTATGACTTTTTTGAATGTGAAAGCCATGCCGCCGCCTATTATGATTTTATCTGCTTTGTCTAGCAGGTTGTTTATCAACTGAATTTTGTCTGCGACTTTTGCACCGCCTAGTATGGCTAGGAGCGGGCGTTTGGGGTTATCCAGCACGGCAGAGAAGGCATCTAATTCCTTTTTCATAAGGTAGCCGCTGGCTCTCTTGGCATAGCCTTCGCCGAGCATTGAGGAATGAGCACGGTGAGCGGTGCCAAAGGCATCGTTTATATAGACTTCTGCGAGTTTTGCAAGGGATGCTCTGAATTCTTTTACTTTGGCAGGTTCGGCTTTAATTTTTTCTTCTGTGCCGTCTTCTTTTTTAATTTTTGCTTTGCCTTCTTCTTCCAGATAGAAGCGCAAATTTTCCAGAAGGATAACATCCCCGGGTTTTGCGGCAGTACATTCCTTTTCTACTTCTGCACCAACGCAATCGCTCAAGAACTTAACAGGTTTGCCGAGCAATTCCTGCAATTTTGCCGCAACGGGTTTTAAGCTGTATTTTGCAACAACTTTGCCATCTGGCCTGCCTAGGTGCGAAGCTAGGATAACGGCAGCGCCTTTGTCTAGCGCGTAACGTATTGTTGGAAGCGCAGCTTCAATGCGTTTAGTGTTGGTTATTTCGCCGGTGGTTTTATCTTGCGGAACGTTAAAATCCACACGAATAAAAACACGTTTACCCTGCATATCAAGGTCTTCAATAAAAAGCTTAGACATATTTAGTCTCCAAAAAATCTTTTATGGGAATATAGAAAATTAATTCACCCCACCACTATGCTAGACCTTCAGGCTGGGGCTTTTTTAATTTTTCTATGTTATAAACGGAGGCAAAAATGAATACCTGTTTTGACGTGGCTAATTATTTTCTCAAATGCCAAGATCCCGATGCGGGTGACCTTATGTCCAATATGAAATTACAGAAATTGGTTTATTACGCCCAAGGGTTTTATCTAGCTATGGTAGATGCTCCGCTGTTCAACGAACGTATAGAGGCTTGGGAACACGGCCCTGTTTGTGTTGACTTATACCATAAATATAAAGAGTACGGTGCCGGATCAATTCCAATTCCTTATGATGTAGATGCTTATGATGTTTTTAACGAAAAAACGCGTGAAGTTTTGGATATGGTTCATAAGTACTACGGGCAATTCTCAGCATGGAAACTCCGCAATCTTACCCACGAGGATGCTCCGTGGGTTATGGCTCACCACAAAGGACTGTACACAGAGATTACCCATGAAGCTATGAAGAGCTATTTCAAAACGCAGCTTGTTGATGAAGAAATTTAAGCAAAGAAGGTACGAGCAGGATAAAACAAAGCCTGCTGATGAAATCTACAATCCCGATATGCACCCGCCAAGGTTTTCTTTTAGGCTTATTGTGAAAGAATCAAAATACAGCTACCATAGCTTGAATCAAGAACAGAAAATAGCTTTGATAAATAGGCTTAATGTGCTTGGTAATGTGTCATGGAAGGATTTACGCACTCTTGACAGAAATAAGGGTTATGAAATAATTAACCGAGAACAACTGCATTTTACAGTACCTAATGAAGTTCCTAAGGATTATAATATCATAAGATTCAGATTTTGTGATGCGGTAGCCATGCTTGGATACAGAAGTGCATTCGGAACATTTTACATAATAGCTTTTGATACAAAGTTTAAAGCGTACAACCATGGTTAACGCTGGAATTCACTCCCCCGCTTCCCATGTTCCACAAATAACGCATGGTATTCTTGAAATAGTTCCACAGAGGGTTCCAAGCCGTCCATGAACCATTTTCGCAAGGTTTCGTAGTCGGTTTTCTCGTCAAAAATTTTGAGAGCGGCAAGGGTTCTTTTTGTATATGTGTCTATTACAAAGGTAGGTAAATGAAAAGCGTAGAGCAAAATTGAATCTGCAGTTTCCCTGCCCACGCCTTTGACTTTCAACAATTCATCGCGTGTTATTCCTAATTTTTCGCTAGCCACTTCAATAAACCATTGTGCTATGTTTTTTAGGTATATTGTTTTTTGGTTTCTATAGCCGGCGGGGGCTATGAGGTTTGCTATGGTTTCGCTATTTGTTTTTAGGATTTTTTCCGGGGTGTTTATTTTTGCGGCAAAGAGGTTATTTAGAGCTTTTTCCACTTGCAGCCATGAGGTATTTTGCGTTAAAATAGCCCCCATGCAAACCTCAAATTTGCCCTTTTTTGTTGCCGGCAAGCCAAATTTATTTGGGTGGTAGCCCCGCCCTTCTACTTCGCTCCTTACAGGCCACCAACCCTGCGCTCCATACAGGGAAAAGAGTTTGCTGTAGAGCGTAAGGGGGTGCATTTACAATACTAATTACAGCCCTCTTTTGGACATGGTGCAGGGACAAAAGTTGATTTACCCGTTTCCCCCTGGTTGGCATACATCGAGGCATCTTGATTCTTTGGAATCTCGCCACTACAGGCGCTCTGACAAGTAGAATTGAAGACGTCGCTACCATTGGCCGTTTTCTTGAACATTCTGAAATCACCACGCTCGTATGCCATGAACGAGTTATGATAGAAGGTACCATCCGAGTCCACAGCGTACAGATAATCGGCTACATATCCGTCTTTGTGCGTTACGCGCAGGAATGTGTTGTTGACTGTAAACCAACTGCCGTTTGCGAGCATAGTCCGAGTGTTAGGCGGCTGATTAACGGTGAACCTGAATTCGTCTTCATCTACATCTTTCCTGTAGTGATGTACACCGCCGGCAGTGCGATTGTCCTGAAACCATCCCTGGTTTGGTCCATCCAACAGTCGGCTGTCTTTTTCTCTAGCCGTAGTTGGTATGTTGGCCATGTCCACCATCTTATAGTCGTCCCCCGCCGCCCGGGCCAATTCCTCGCCGCTCTTCAACCCGCCGGATATGGTAGGTTTGTCGTAATTAGTCGTAGATTCCTTCATAATCCTCCCGACGTAACCGCCGGGGCTAGTGCAGCCGTAATAGCAGGGAGCCTTATCGGAAATAAGTGACCCTTCGATTTCATTAAGAAAGATATACGCGAATTTTGTGACGGAACCTGAACTTGGAACAAACACAAAGGCTATGTTGTTTGAAGTGAACCACTGACCGTTAGTACTGCCTAATCTTGCAGTACCGTCATCCCAAACCCTGAGGTCAAAACTGCCTAATGCTATCGAACCCGTTTTCCAATGGGCGTCGCTGCCTGTGACCCATCTTGGGTCGCGGTAAGTATTCACCGGCTCGGGACCTAACTTTGGCATATGGAGATTGCACGGCGAAACATAATTCGGGGGGTAGGCAGTGTCTGCTGAGAGGGCTAAACGCAACTCCGGGCCTATGCCTTCTACCGAACGGATGAGGCGCCCTGTAATGTTATCGGCGGTTCCATTTGGATCGCGCCGCGTTTTCTGCGTATAGGCCCCTGAGCTTGGCCCTACGGGGTCATCCCCACCCGCGTGCGTGCTGAGCCAAGAGTTATACGCCCATTCTTCGCCACCCATACCGGTGCCGCCGCCTATGCCACTCAATTTGCTAACGTGATTTTTTGCCGCATATTCCCACTCCGCCTCGGTTGTCATACGATAATTCCTGCCTGTCTTTTGGCTTAATTTGCAAGCGAATTCCATGGCATCATACCATGTCATGCTTCCGTAGGGATCGGTGCATTTGGGATAGTAGTTATTGCAAGTAGCACCACCCACCACGGCATTCCACAGTTCTGTTGTTACCGTGGCTTTCCCTATATAATAGTTGCTGACTTTTACGCCGTTCACAACCTTTGCGTCAGCAGGACAGCCACTGCTCTTCTCGCACCCGATATTAAATGTGCCGCCAGGTATATATACCATATTAAATGACTTACCGCCTACCGTTTCCGTAAAATCTGCCTTACTCTTTGTCGCAGGCCGGATTAACTCAAAAGTTTGAAGAGGATTTGTTCCCTCATCGGGCCAAATCGTGCGCGTTTGGGGGAAGTACCCATCCGCAGAGACGGTTATCGTCCACCTCCCATAGTCGCCGACTTTATTTAAAACCACGACATTATCCATGCCGCCAGTAAACTCTGCGTTGATGTTCAGCTTGTCGCCGCTGTGAGTAAGCCTCCTCGCAAAAGAATTGCCCTTTGTTCCCCTTACTGAGAGCAGATAAACGCCCACTGGAACGTTGGAACTCAATATGCTCTTTGAAGTGGAAGCGTTGCCGCTAAATACCAACTTGCCGTTTAGTGAATACAGAGAAATTACCGCATTTGAGTATGATTGCATAGGCAGGTTGAGATAGACATTTCCTCGGCTGTATTTGACCTGCACCCCGGCGTTCGTCTGCCGCGGGTATAACACTTTAGTAGGATCAGAATCCTCAAGACGTACATAACCTCCGTAAAGTCCTATGTTGAATTCTTCTTCGGTATCTGCCGTCACATTTCCCTCTACCGGTGTGCCAGAAGCTCCGGTTATCGGGGCAAACTCAACTTTGGCAGCCACGTTTGCCTTGACCGGCACTTTCGCCGTCGACTCCGTAATAATCCACTGTTGCGCGAATGCCGCTGAAAACATCAATGTTACTGCCATTAATGCCGTTTTAAACATCGTTTTGGTGCTCATAGGCACCTCCGGGGTTAGAATTCTCTTACTTATAAATATACATTTTTATTACAAAAGTAGTACAATTTGGAATAAAAACCAAAAAATACTACTTAAAAGGTATTACTGACAGCCTGTTGCCGGGCATGGTGCCGGAACAAAAGTCGATTTGCCATCGCTATTAGAATAAACCGGATTGCCGCTTGTCGGAAGTTCACTAGTACGGACGAATATCTCAGAGTTAGCCATCTTTTTGAACATTCTGAAGTCCCCACGCTCGTATTCCTGGAACGATACGTGGTGGAATTCGCCATCGCTAGTAATGGTGTACAAGTAATCTGTTATATAACCGCTAGAAGTTGTCACACGCAGGAATGTATTGCCTACGGTAAACCACGAGCCAATTGCAAGCAGATTTGTCATACCCAACTGAGGCAAAATAACCGCAAAGCGGAAAATGTCTTGATCTACATCTTTCCGGTAATGGTGCGTACCTTGCATTGAACTGTTGTCCTGAAACCATCCGTTGCTAGTCCCATCAAGTAGTCGCGAGTCTTTCACCTGTGCACTTGAGGGGATATTGACCATGTTTACCATGACGTCCGGCGGACTGTTCGCCGCAGCTAATTGCGCACCGCTCTGCGGGTTGGTAACGCTTGGCTTGTTGATAGTGGATGTCTTAGCCACTTTTTTGAGCCTCCCGATGAAACCATTAAAACCTTTGTCGGAAATAACTGATATCAGTTCTTCGCCAGGTGCATCATTCATGAAAATATACGGCCACCTGTATCTAGAACCCGAACTTGGGACAATTACCAATGCAATGTTATTTATGGTGTACCATTGACCTTGAACGGTGGAGCCTGTGAATCCTACCTTAGCATACGCTGTGCCATCTGCCCAAAGCTTGAACGTGGACTCTCCTATTGAGCCATCTGTGTAACTTCCTCCGCCTCTCCACTCGAAATCATCGCCCGTAACCCACCTTAGGTCGCGGTAAGAATTTTCCGGTTCGCCACTCACTTGCGGAGCGTGAATATCGCACGGTGCGACCATACCTGATGGAAGTTGCTCGGAATAGACAATACGAAGCCCAAACGTACCATCTTTGCCATCAATTGAACGTATCCGACGAGCAGATACCTGACGGGTAGTGGCACTTTCACCGGAATGTCCACCTCTGCGTGTTTTTTGCGTGTGTATTTGCCCACCCGGCCCTATTGGGTTTGTGGAGGAGGCAGAAGTGGGATCCGGAACCCAGGAATTATACGCCAATTCGTCCACATTACCGCTCATGTCATATATGCCTAACTGGTTCGGACTCTTGGATTTCACAGCAGTGACGTTGCCTGTGACCGCCACTTGAGACTCTGTGTTGCTGCCAGAATAAATATATCTGTTAGCAATACCGTTCTTGCCCCCTTTAGCGGCATACTCCCACTCTGCCTCAGTCGGCAAACGATACATTCTGCCGGTCTTTTGACCTAACTTACACGCAAATTCCTGTGCATCATACCATGTAATGCTTGATTTAGGGTTGTTACCGCTGCTGTTGGATTGGCTACCGCCCATCACAGCATTCCACAGATTATTCGTCACCTCTGTTTCCCCTATCCAATAATTATGGAGCGTTACCTGGCTAGTAGGTGTTGTACCGGATGGGCAACCACTGCTTTGCTCACACCCCATAGTGAATGTACCGCCATCCACGCGTATCATTTTGAATGTTTGCTTAAACGTCCCTGTCGCCGAATCCGTATAATCTTGTAGGGGAGTAATTGGCACTGACGAAGATGATAATGGATGCGATGATGATGATTGCAATGATGATGACGACCCAGATGAAGATGACGGTGCTTGACGCAAAGTTATATTTTGTACTGGGGTGTTGCCTCTGCCAGTCTCTAGATTAGATAAAGTGTATGATGAATCAATATACCCTTCTGCCGAAACGACTATTCTCCACACCCCAGATATAGTTTTCATTAGCGAAACAGAAGAAGAACCTTCGCCTACATAAGTTACATCAATATTTATACCGCCACCGCCGTGAGCTAGGCGGGTTGTAAAGGTATTGCCTTTTGTTCCCTTTACCGATAGCACATAAACACCCATAACAACGTTCGGGTGCGATTTGCCGCGAAATATTTGCTTTCCGTTTAGCGAGTATAAGGCAATCTCTGCGTCTCTGTATAATTGCCGGGGCAATTCTAGGGATATTTTTCCACGGGAGTTATATATTACTACCGGGCTAGAAGCCTTACCCGGATTAACCAAAATAGGTTCTCTACCACTTCCGGGGATAATTAGCAAAGTGTCTCTACGCCCCGTCCCTGCCCTAACTGCCTTGTCAAATTCTTCGCCGCCACCGCTGAGTTGTGCCTTAGCTGTGGCATCTACGTTTACCCTGAATGGCACGTATACCGTATCCTTGTCTTGTGCCCAAGAAGCGGAAAATATTGCTAATACCGCCGCTAATGCCGCTTTGAACATCGTTTTGGTGCTCATAGGCACCTCCGGGGTTAGAATTCTCTTACTATAAATATACATTTTTATTACAAAAGTAGTACAACTTGGAATAGAAAAATAAAATTTTCTATATTTTCCGCTATGTTCTCACAATATTTATCCCAATCTGCCCTCAAAGGCACCGTAAAAGATTTAATGACTCCGGGCCTTGCCGCGGAATTCATTCAGCCTTGGTACACACCCCTCAATGCAACACCCTCAACCACAGGCATAGCTGTTGGCGGAATAGGTAGCGCATTTACCGTGACCCCTGCGGGGACAACGCCTGTAATGCATTTTTTGCCCGGAATTCAAGTTCGCGGCGAAAAAGACGGGGATTTGAAGCTAAATGATTTTTATTTCAAGGAATCGGTTCAAGGTTCACCTCTGATGGTTGAAAATGTGCCGCAAGTTTATGAATTGCTCTCTTTTTTCCCCCTTGTGGACATAAAAGGCAATGAACTTGTGCCGCAAGGTCTTGATGCAAATGAGATTGCCATTTTGCTGGATAGCGCAACCAAAAAAGGCGATTTGTATGCAGCAAACGAAGAACGCCTAAACCGTTGGCGTATTGAGCTTAGCCGCCGCACAGAAGCCATGCTTGCCGGCAATAACCGCACTCCGCGTTTTCAAAAGCTTTGGCTCATAGACTTTTTTGACGGGCTTGTAGGTGAAACTCCGGAAAGGCAAGGCTCGCTCACTGCGGCTTGGGGCAAAGAACAGGAAATTTCAGGGCAAGAGGGCTATGACCCGGAACTTATGGAATATACGGCTCTATACCCTGTTTCTGCTACCGAATATGTCTCTAAAAAAACTGTGAAAATTCGCAAAACCCAATTTTCACCTGTATTGCCCGGCAATGAAAGAATAAGCAGCTTGCCGGTAAGCGCAACGATTTTTCAACTGGAAAATGCCACAAATAAAACTCGGGAAATTACCATTGTTCAATTACAAGACAATATCTGCGGCTATAATGTTGTAAAAGACAGGCACGGAGTTCAAGATTCCTCTTTTATTTTGCAGCAAAATGCTAGATTTCCGCAAGCAAACTCTTATGGGCAAGTTCAGTCAGATGGCCGCCATACCATAGGCGTTGAATTTTACACAAAGAAATTTTTATCTGAGTCTGATTGCGCCGGTAGAATGGCTATTGCGGCTACTTGGAACCCCGGCGTGATAGCACAGGCAAGCGCAAAACCCATGTTCTACACCCAAGACGAAACCACTGTGCTAAAGGGAGCTTTGCTCTCCGGCAGGCTTAGCAAAAATTGGGTGAAAAATGTTTATAGCGGCAGGGAAACCATGGCGGGTGCATTATGCGTAACCATTGAACTCCCCCCAAACACAAGCGCAAGGGTGCAATTCTCGCTGGCTCTCGATTTCCCATTGATAAGAATGAACGGGTTAAACAGCGTAAAAAAATACACGGAATTTTACCCAGACCCGGATTACCGCATAAAACCTATGCTCTCGGAGTTTATAGAGGCAGTTCCACGCTTTGAATCCGCAATTTCTTCCAACTATAACCGCCTTGTTCCCGAACATGCCGGCAAAAATTTCAGAACTTTGGCTATAAATACCCTGAGTTTTTTAGCAGAAGCAACCGTTTGGGACAAAGAAGACAGATTCTTGGTTCGCGAGTGTGCAGATTACCCATTCTTCAACAGTTTGGATGTTTATTTCTATGGTTCTTTCAGTTTGCTTGCCCTTTTGCCACGCCTTGACGGTTGCGTTATGCGCCGTTTTGCAGATGCGGTTTTGGCAGTTAATCCGCAAATTCGCAGGCACCATTCATTTGTGAATTTGCCCTACGCAGATTTGCCGGATCAAAAATTAGAGGGGCCAAGAGGAGTAAGAGGAGCGGTAATACACGATTTGGGCAGCCCCTTTGATGCCGCACCGGATGCCTACGATTGGCACAATGTAAAGGAATGGAAAGACCTTGCTCCTAAATTTGTTTTGATGGTAATACGGCATTACCAAATGACAGGCGATAATTCCGTGCTCACCGATTGCAGAGATGCGGTTTATGCTTCAATGGAATATTTGGAAAAACTGGTTGAGCCGGGGCAGGTATTCCCATTAACTCATGGAACAGATGATACTTTTGATAATTTGGCTAGCCACGGAGTTTCGGTTTATTGCGGTTCGCTGTGGATTGCGGGTTTAAGAGCGGCAGCAAAGATTGCCGAGACTCTTGGCGATAACGATAGAGCCGCGCACTGGGGCAACTGGGCAAACGACGCTCAAAGGGTTTTCCACGAAACTCTATGGAACGAAAAAGAAGGCTATTTCCTTTTTTATGTTTCCAAAACTCAAGGCATAAACGAAGATGTTTTTGCAGATGCTCTTGCCGCAGACACATATTTGCGATTGCTGGGTTTGGAACCGATTATGGATTCAAAAAAGGCAAAGCGGGCTTTAACAAAAATTTACAATACCAATTACAAGAAGAACAGCCCGCTAATCGGCGCAGCAAACCTTGTGCATAAAGACGGCTCCCCTCTTGACGAATACAACTTCCAAGCGCACGATGTGTGGATTGGAATTCAATACAGCCTTGCAACAGCAATGTATATGCACGGAATGAAAAGAGAAGCCGAAGATTTGCTGGAAGCGTGTTTCCGCAACCTTTACAAGGAAGCTAGAATTCCCTTTGCCGCACCGGAAGGCTTTAACGGAAGCTGCCATTTGCACACAGGCGGTATAGTGACTAAAACGCTTTTGAGCGATTTGAAAAAGAGCGGTGCATTGCTTGACGATTGCAGAATTTCCCCTGATTTGCCAAGAAATCTGAGCAAATTTGAAAAAGAGTTCAAGAGCATTTGCACAAAGCACAAAATCAAAACCACCGAACTTTTCGCTTTGCTCCACAGCACTGCGTTAAAGTACACTGCCGGGAAGTATTTTAGGCCCGGCATGGTATTTGCCGTGGCGAAGGTGATGTAAAAATGTTGCTTTTTTACTGTGGCAATAAATTCTTATTGCGACAGTAAATAAGCTTTTACAAAAGCTTTTATTTCGCCGTTTAAAACCGCTTCTGTGTTTGATGTTTCATAACCTGTGCGAGTGTCTTTAACCCGGCGGTCGTCTAACACGTAGGAGCGGATTTGGCTTCCCCATTCTATTTTGCGTTTTTCTGCGGCACGTTCATTTCGCTTTGCTTCTTCTTCTTCTTTGTAATATTGCACAAGTTCTGCCCTTAGCATTTTCATAGCTGTGTCACGGTTTTGTATTTGGCTGCGTTCTGTTTGGCAACTCACCACTATGCCTGTTGGAATATGGGTTATACGCACAGCAGAATCTGTTTTGTTTATGTATTGGCCGCCGGCTCCGCTCGCACGGTAAGTATCAACTCGTAAATCTGCGGGGTTAATCTCTACCTCTGCATCATCGTAAATTGGGGTCATGTAAACGGCGGCAAAACTTGTATGGCGGCGGGCATTCGCATCAAAAGGGCTAATGCGAACAAGGCGATGAACACCTATTTCTGAGCGGAGCATTCCATAACTGTATGGCTCCGGTAGTTCCAAAGTGCAACCCTTTATGCCTGCGGTATCGCCTTCTTGAATATCCAAAACCTTGAAGGGTATGCCTTCACGTTCAAAATACATGGTGTACATTCTTAGCAGCATTTGAGTCCAATCTTGAGACTCGGTGCCGCCTGCTCCGGAGTTTATGGAAAAGAGAGCCGGTGCTGCATCATCGGAACCGTTCAGCATTTTTCTGAGTTCCATTTCAGAAATTTTTGCATCTAAGGCGGCAATATCCCTCTCTATGCTTGCAGAAAGTTCGTGGTCATCTTCGTTTTTTGAAAGTTCGTAAAGCTCGCCCAAATCTTCGCATTGCTTTGAAACACTTTCCCAGTTTGAAATTAAATCCCTGATTAAAGCGGCTCTTTTCAATAAAGCCTGTGCTTTGGCTGCATCGCTCCATAAATCGGGATCGCTTATCTGTTTTTCTAGAACGGCAAGTTCTTCTGCCTTTACTTCTAGGTCAAAGATACCCCCTGAGCTTGTCTATTCGCTCACAGATTGAAATTAACCCTACGTGCGTTGTATTAGGCATTACTGCCCTATAGCCTCTGGCGGAGTATAGTCTTTGTTCAAATATGTAACCTTATAGACTTTGGCAAGCTGGTCAAGATAGCTCTTGATGGCAAGCTGGCGAGTTCTTTCTGCTTCAAGCCGCAAAATATAATCTATCTGGTATTCGTAGCTCTCGTATTTGCCATCGTTTTTTTCTGACAGCATGAATATCACAACCTTATTCCCACCTTGCACAAAAGGCTCGCTTATATCGCCAATCTTCAAATTTTTAACGGCATTCACAAATTCCGTTCCTTGGTCTTTAGGCAAAAATCTTGTCATAACTCCGCCGTCTTTTTTGGCATTGCTGTCGTCGCTAAATTGAGCCGCAAGCACTGCAAAATTAGCCTTTTTAGTGCGAACCTGTGCGGCATAGCCTTTCAAAATATCTTTTTTATCTTGTATAGCTTGTGCAGCCTCGCCTTTGGCAACATTCAAAATTATGCGTGCTCCGGCTATGGAATCGCTGATAACCACCTCGCCTTTATGTTTTTCCCAATAATCTTTTTTTTCTTTGTCTGTTGGGTCTTTGGGGTGCGGCACTTTCTTTTCTAAAATTTGGTCTGCCAAAAGCTGGTTCTCTATTTTGCTTTTGAATTCCGCATCTGTGGTTCCGCTTTTTTTCAATTCCTGCTTGAACACAGCTTCGCTTGGGAACTGGCTTTTGAACATGGCAATGAGGCTATCGGTTTTTTTAGCATCTGCCTTTAATCCCTGTTTTGTTATTTCCATTTTTAAAAGCTCTTGCCCTACAAGGTTGTCTATTACTGCCCAGCGAAGCTGGGTCATCATTTCTGGGGGAATATTTTGCCCGGGAGCCTGTGCCTGAGCGAGCTGCTTAACCAGGCTGTCCACTTTTCCTTGGCTTATATTTGTATTGCCAACCTTAATTACGGGAAAATTCCCACCGGAAAGCAACTGGGCATAAGCAGAAAAAGCAAATAAGAATATTAAAGAGAGTATTTTCATGGATGGTAATATAGAAAAAAACCTGCCACGGCACCTAGTTCTCTACCCCATCCCATTTTCCACCACAAACAGATGGCATGGTTCCTTCTCGGGGTTTATTTCAACGTAATTCTTTGAACCACGCCACAAAAAACTCTGCCCGGAGAGCAAATCCCGTACGGTATAACCCTGCCCATCAGAAAGACCAAGGTCTGCCAAATTCAAATACAAAAAGGAATTTTGTGTTTTTTTAACATCCAAATTGGCAACGCAAAGAACTGTGTTTCCGTTTCTGTAATCACGCTTGCTGTAAACAATTATGTTGGTGTTTTCTGCAGAATGAAAACGCAAATTATCATATTCTAAAAGGGCACTCTGCTGCTTGCGGGCAAAATTTACCTTGCGTAAAAATTCCTTTATATTTACGGGGCTGTTCCAATTATGCACTTTATACTGATATTTTTCGCTGTTGTAAAGCTCCTCTTTTATGGGGTTCTTTTCGTTTTCGCAAAGTTCGTAGCCGTTGTACATTCCCGTTAAGCTGGAAAAAGTTGCTGCTAAAAAGTAACGCAATTTGAAAATCGCCGCACCTTGCCCCGCAAAATATTCCGGGAAAATATCAGGGGTTGTGGGGAATAAAATTCCACGCATATATTCGTTAACAGGCTTTGAAATAAGCTCACCTAAATAATTTTCCATTTCCTGCTTTTCTGTGCGCCACGCAAAATACGTATAGCTCATATCAAAACCGACTTTGCCCAAACGCTTCATCATTTTTGGGCGTGTAAAAGCCTCTGCCAAAAGCACGATTTCTGGGTGTTCTTCCTTGATAGAGCGAATGAGCCATTCCCAAAAGGGAAAAGGTTTTGTGTGGGGGTTATCTATGCGGAAAATATCAAAGCCTTTGCCTGCCCAAAAGAGGATTATTTTTTTTATCTCTTCCCACAATTCCTTGTAATTTTCGTTGTAGTAGTCAAAGGGGTAAATGTCTTCGTATTTTTTTGGCGGATTTTCTGCAAATTTTATTGAGCCGTCTGCTTCGTGGAAAAACCATTCGGGGTGCTGCTTTACATAAGGGTGGTCTGGGCTGCAATTCAAGGCTATGTCTATTGCCAGTTTTAAGCCACGATCTTTGCAAGCCCGTGCAAACTGTTCAAAATCTTCCATTGTGCCGAGTTCCGGGTCCACTGCAAAATGCCCGCCATGCTTGTTGCCAACGGCGTAAGGGCATCCGGGTTCACCTGGTTTTGCCTTTAGGGCATTATTTGCGCCTTTGCGGTTAGTTTCGCCAACAGGGTGAAAGGGCACCAGATAAACCGTATCAAAACCAAGGGAAACAATATAGTCTAAACGGTTAATGCAGTCTGCCCAAGTTGCAGACTTATGGGGATTTTTGCCCTGGCTTTTGGGCCACATTTCGTACCATGTGCCTTGCCTAGCATACAGAGGATCAACTCTTGCTTCAAAAATATCGCTTTCGGTTGGAATATCCTGAGGGTCAACAGTCCAAGCTATAATTTTATATTGATAATAGCCCAGCTTATTGACTTGGAATGAGCCTTCCCACAAGTCGTTGTCTATGAATTTCATAGATACCCGTTCCCACTTTTTTTGCGAAGAGTGCCTATACTCTACGGCGGCATCGTATTTTTCATGGCTGTGCCTGAAAATATCTGCGTGAACGGTTACGTAGTCGCCCGGTTCTCTGTGAATGGCATATTTGCCGCGTTCGATTAACGGAGAGATTACCTCTATTACAAGATTGTCTTTTTTGGAAGGAAAGTTTACTGGCATGGGGGTAATTTAGAAATATTCTCAGCTAAATATCAACATCGCTACAATCAAGTCAAAAATTAAAATAGAAACGCATGAACTTACCACCACATTCATAGTGGCCAAGCCAACGCCTTTTGCGCCGGAACCCGCGTGCAAGCCGCAATAATAACCCAAAAGATAAATCAAAGTGCCAAACACAAAAGATTTAATCACTCCGGAAAATAAATCCCTGATGTCAAACATATATTGCATACCCGTGTAATAGGTGTAGCTGGTAATATCCAAGGCAAGAACGCAAACAATCCAGCCGCCTATTAGCGCAAGGCAATTAGACACAATGCTAAGAGCGGGAAGCATTACAAAAAATGCCACAAATCTTGGCAATGCTAAGTAACGCATGGAATCAAGGCCCAAAACCTCGTAAGCCGCTAATTCCTCCTTCTCTTTCATGGTGCCAATTTCTGCGGCAAGAGCACTCCCTACCCGCCCCGCCATAACCAGAGCTGTTAAAATAGGGCCTAGTTCAATCAAAATCATTTTGCACGCAGCGGTTCCTACAAATTTATCCGGAACCAAATTTCTGAACTGAAACTCTGCCTGAACGGTTGCAACCATCCCCGTAAAAATGGATGTGACAAATAAAAGCGGCAAACTGGAAACTCCTATAGAAACCATTTGCTTTACGGTTAAATCCATTACTCTTGGCAAAAAAGGAAGGCGTTTTATAGTGGATAAAAAGAGAACAACAATCTCACCAATGGCAATGATGCCATCAACTAGGGTTCTGCCTATGCTTCTAATTGGAGTTAGTATTAATTCCATAAGTATCGCTGAAAGAGTTATACTCACCCGGAGGTGTAGCGGATGTGTATTTAATAGCATCCTTAAATGTAGTATTTTCACCGTGGAATTCCAAGCGAATTTCCGCAGTTGGGCCGTTTCTGTGTTTTGCTACTATTAAATATGCCTCACGTTTTTCTGCTTCGGTGGGTTCATAATCATCATCTTTTTTCTTTTTTGGGTTTGCCACCAAGGGGCGGTGTATAAACCAAACCATATCTGCGTCTTGCTCTATGGAGCCGGAATCACGCAAATCAGAAAGCTGCGGGCGCCCCCCTGCTGTGGGGCGGTTTTCCACATTTCTGTTTAACTGGGCAATGGCAAGGACAGGAACATCAAGTTCCTTTGCAAGCACCTTAAGCATACGGGAATTTTCACCAACGCCAACAGCCCTGCTTTCTGCATTCCCCCTTATATTCATCATTTGCAGGTAATCCACTACCACCAAATCCAGATTATCGTTGTGCTTTCTTTTGAATACCCTGCACTTTGACCGCAAATCAAGAGCGTGTGCCTCGCTTGAATCGTCTATGTAAAGCGGAATATCCGAGAGTTCGTTTGCCTTGGCTAGCAAAATCTTGGAAGACTCCGAATCCATTTTTCCGTGCCGTACCTTGCCCAGGTCAATCTCTGCCATTGAGCTAAGCACTCTCATTATCAGTTGCTGCGCATCCATTTCTAAGCTGAAAAACAGCACTGTTTTCCCAAGCCTAGCTGCATTTGCGGCTATGTTGAGTGCAAAAGCGGTTTTTCCCATGGCAGGCCTTGCTGCTAGGATCACCAAGTCTGTTTTTTGCAAACCGTTTGTGAGTTCGTCTATATCCATAAAACCCGTGGGGCATCCGGACAGGCCATGTTTACGCATTGCAAGCGTGTTCAAAACATCCTTGGCAATATCGCCGGCAAACAAGATGTTTTCTTTTATATGGTCGGTTGATAAATCTATAATTCGTTTTTCTGCGCCTTGCAAAACTTCTTTGGTAGTTGCGGCAGGGTCTAGAGATTCCCTTATCGTTTGGTTAGAAGCGGAAATCAAGCTTCTCAAAAGATATTTGCTGCGAATTTCATTTGCGTAATAGTCCACATTTGCCGCGCTAGAAACGGATTCCATAAGCGAGAAAACATAGTCCTTGCCCCCCACTTGCGAGAGCTTGCCGTCTTTTTCCAAAATACCGGCAACCGTTAATACATTTATAGGGTTATCTTCCTTGTAAAGCTCAAGCATTGCGTTCCACACAGCCTGATTTTTTTCCAAATAAAATTCCGCGCCATGCCTTAAAATGAGTGAAACCTCACCTAGCGCCTTAGGGTCTTGCAAAACTCCACCCAAGAGCCACGCCTCTGCATCCACAGCCTGTGGATACTCCTTTCCATAATAATCAGACATCTTTTGGAATTTAGAAAATTTTGGGGATTATATACAAAGCCGCAGGGGCTTGCTAAAAGAAAAAATTTATTTCTTTTCTATATTATTCCTGTTATGCAAATTGCAAAAAAAACGGTGTATTTGGAAACTACCATACCTAGCGTTATCACAGCTAGGGCTAGCCTATACAACGGAGCTCATGATTTATGGTTGCCTACAATGGTAACTCCCGATGTGTTTATGAAACTTCAAAAAGAGGAGGCTGAAGATGGAAGAGTATAAAGAACTAGATGACCCTGTGGATGAGGTTTATCGCATTCGTCTTGCTTTATTGGAAGAATATGGCGGGATAGAGGGATATCATGCTCATTTGCGGGAAAGTCGCCCTAAGTGGGAAGCAATGGGATTTCGCTTTGTAAATCGAAAAGAAGTTTGAAAACAATTTTCTATCTTCCCCTTATGCCGCACCTTCGCACCATACCGTCCCTTTCCAGACCCTCCTACGGAGGCT
>LIUI01000022.1:58407-88760 GCA_001462235.1 Fibrobacteria bacterium GUT307 | reverse complement strand
GAAGATGGCTATATTAATTTATATCTTAATCTCATAGATTCTGTTTTGTTTTTTGTTCGAGATAAAAATGGCTCCAATAGCAAAATTGCTGTTTTGAAATTAGGGGATGAAAAATTTCAAGAATCTGAACAGATAGAACTTAAATACAAAGAAATAAACCTTATAGGCAAAGCTTGGGGAGGCGAAGACTGGATATATTTTGGAAATCTCGGCTATTATTTAAATTTCAGGCCATGGCATAGTGGATTAGTGTTGGCAAGCAAGGGTAAAAATAGATGGGCATTGCTGGACACGGTGGCTGGAACTATGGAGGTATGGGAGCCATCTGGAGAGTTTGAATGGCTGAATGAATGCATAGATGCCAAATGGAGTCCTATTGGCGGGCTTTGCTTAAAGGGAATACCCGATACCCTTGGCTTTGTGCTTCTTAAAAATGGGGTGGATACCTTGGCGGTAAGGTATATGCCACAAGGATCGCTGTTTTTTAGCGGCAACGGCATAGTTTCAGGAGGCTGGATATATTTAATGAGTAATCAGGGGCAGGTCTCAGAAAAACCATTGGATGTTCGATTGGGCCAGAATGTTTGGTTGGGCTATATAGGTACCTTTTTCGATTTAAACTATAATGAATTAGTAAGATACGACAAAAGGATTGTACATTAGGAGTAATTATGTCAAAGTATTTAACGACCTTATTTTTCTCTGTAGCATTGGCTTGGTCAGCCAAGCCTATGGAGTCGCTGACAAACTACAATGTCATAATGATTCACGGAGCCGCTGATGCTGGCAGGGGCATGAAAAATGGTGAAGTAAAAGAACATGTTTGTGGACAAAAAGTTTATGAAAAATATGGCGGTGTTTGGGGTTCGGCAAATATGATGGGTTATTATTATAATAACGATGAAAAGAACGAAGGAGAATACAATCTAACTTATTGGCTTGATTCTGCGATATTTGAGAATGTAGCTATAGACGGCAATGGCAAAAGGAAATATCTGTCTGTTAATACCTCTGCCCCTCATTTTTCCTCCATATACCTCCAGAGACCTTTCCTGAATCCAGCTGAATCTCCCAGATACAACGCTCGTGAATTGGGAGACAGAACATGGACTGGTGATGCTGTTGGGTGCAATGAACGTCGCTCCTTGATAGAAGAAGCACAAGAGGTAAGAGCGAAAGGCAGGGAGAATTTAGCAGATTTACGTAAAAATGCGGCAAATCGCGATAGTCTTCCCCCCTCTCGCAATATTCTAATTGCCCACAGCATGGGTGGCGTAGCTTCCCGTGAGTATGTGCAGAGCGATTCTGTTTACAACGAAGATGTTGACAAGGTGGTAACTTTGGATTCTCCGCATGAAGGGACACAAGCGTTGAGTTTATTGATTGGCAAGCATGAGGATTGGGGTGTTAATATTGCTATGTCAATTCCTCAGCTTTCAGCTTGGTGGTTAATTTTAGCCTCAATTGGAGAGGATGCTGTATCAAATTATTTATCTATGGCAATGTATTTAATTGTCATATCAAACTTTGCCCAAGAATCCATTTCCGATGCTGTGGATTATTTTTATTTAAGAGATAAATTTCCTTATGAAAGCGGCGACCCTCTTGCCTATTATATAGATCCGAATAACATTGACTATAAGGATGGCAAAACAAGAAATCAAAAGACAGTGGAAGATTTGAAGACAAAAAAATACAACCCCAACATACAAACTCCCATGTTTAGATTGCAGTATTCAACCAAAGCGTTGACTTTCACCGACCCTAAGCATTCAGCAGCGCAAACTTATGCACGGGTACTATTTCCAGATGCACTAGCTACACCCGTGCAAAATTTTTATTCGCAATTAAAAAAAGACAATATAAGCGGAGCTTTTGCCTCGATGTATCTTGGTGCTTTTGGATTTGGCCTTGCTGATATAGGCTCTTCTCTTGTGCCTGAATGGTCAGGTAAAGCAGAAAATACACCTTTTTTAAATGGAGCGGATGTTGATGTAAAAAAAGTTCCTTATGATGGGACATTTTACTCTAAAGATATTTCTGGTATTGAAGCTTTATTAATATCTTCTGCTTCGACTATGGCAATTGTAACTGCAGCTTTAGTTTGGACAGCACCGCAATTTATAATACCGACAAAAATAGGTGTTACAATAGGTATGGGGACTATGGCAACTGCACTTATTGCAGGTGATGTTATACCATTTATTAATGACTTTGAACCTTCCCATAAAGCTCCTGCTACATCCAAATATCAATCAGGATGGAAGGGTACCGAGAACACCTATTCCAAAATATCTGGTGGCAATGCCACCGTTATCACTCCCTACCAAATGGAAGACTTCCTCTACGAAAAACCCTTTGCAAACGTGCGCATAAAAAGCAGCTATAGCTCTGATTGGAAAGACACTCTATCCGATACCTTAGGTTTATATATCGGAGACTCTCTCGAACCGTTATACATAGCAAAAACTCTAGAAAATTTCACTCCCCTCAAATTCAAATCCACCTCCGACTGGGAGACCATGGGAGCAAAAAAAGAGCGCTGGGAAATAACAAAAGGTGTGGGCGATGAAAAAGTACCCATCCGCCACGCAGACCGCCATCCTATGCCATCAATCATGGTCAAAGACTTTATAAGAAGATACGAATTTGAAATAGACGACCTTATGCCCCACCGCCTGCGGCAGATACGCCTAAACTTCAATTTCAACGAGGAGCTTGCTTGGGAATGCGATATTAATAAAAACCCTGCAGATGTCACAGCCTGCGTTGTTTTTAGGCGTAGCCCGGCAAGCAATGGATGGCAAAATATTGGCAATGAAAAACATCCTGTAAATGAAAGAGGTATTTTTGTTTTTGAGCCGGATAAATATTATAACAGTGTTGACAACAAGGTTGGTTTGGGTGCAATCCAAAAAGACAACCAGAATACCGTTATATTGAGCATGGTCAATAAGGTTGGCCTTTCCAACAGCCAGCGTTTTTATTATCTGTTCAAAGCTACTGCAGATTTGGTGGAGCCAAGCTGGCCGCTCAGAAATATTAGAGTTAGCAATATGAATGGCTTCAAAGCTTATATCAGCGCATTGGATTACCAAGATATTTCTGTATTGGGCGGCGAAGAACGCATTGTTCCGAAATCAAATGATTTGGATTATTCGGAATTGTTATATAAACCTATGTCTGCTCCATTACGTGATAACAATGGTTATTTGCTTACATCGCTTTCCAATTACAACGGCTTTGCCAGCGGCGAATACGATTGGGAAATTATCGCAGAGACTGGCGATATTTCCGATCCGAACAAAAATTCTAAGTCCACCATGATTGTTCCCTTTACGCTAGATACAACTTTGCCCAGAACAAAGCTTACTGCAGAACGTAAATTTGCAAACCCCGATTCCCTTGCATTTTTGGCTCGTTTCGAGAATGAAACGGAAATAGACGAATCTCTCAGGTTGGCAGCGTTTTTTCTTAAACAAAACAACCAAACCCTAGCCACCGCCAAATTCAGCAATGTGCTTGCGCCCAGTTTTGGCGTTTTGTTGCAGGATTTTAAAGATAGCTTGGGCAATAAAATAGAAAGGCTTGCAGATGGCGGAATCCATATTGGCTATTCGCGGCATGGCCCCCAAACGTTCTTCTGATGATTCCCTAGCTTCTTATATGCTTGAATGGCGCAGGGAAGGAAATTCTGCATGGCAAACCGCTGGGGTGGACGTTGGCGCAGGCAGGCGTTCCGATTCCGCCGTATGGCTTTCCAATGGTGCTCAGCCTTATCCCAACGGCAATCTTGGCTTTTTGTTTATGAATGGCCTTGAAGCTGGCAATTATGAGATTCGCCTCTCGGTCAGGGACTGTGCCTCATGCGATTTCCTCAGCGACACAATTTCTTTTACATATTGGCCGAATAGCAATTGGGGCAACAGTTTAGATAGCCTTATTTTTGTGGTGTCCGGGGATGATGATGGTGGTTTTGTTCCTGATAGTAGCATTGTGTCCATTTCGCTAAGAGTTGATGGTGATGCAGGCACCGATTTCCGTGCACGCATTTATGCCCAAGATTCAAAGGGAAATGCTCAATTTGAATCTTTTGCCGACGGCTTGTCCGTTTCGCCTTATGAAGGCAAGCCAGAGTCTATTTATGGAAATGGAATTTGGTTCTGGAGTGAAAATAAAATTTACAGTCTGCATTGGAATGGCTTGCCAGAAGGCGAGCGTATTTACATACATTACGCAAAAGGAGACATAGACGAGAGAGCTTGCGTAAAGAGTAATTGCTATGCCGCAGATTCATCCCTATATACTTCCGATTTGGATTTTTATGCCATTGCGAGTGAGCAGGGCATTGCAATTCCTTACGAAAGCCGCATTCCTAAAGGCCTTGATAGGGTTATGGTTTTAAGCGGCTCTTCCGGCGGCATTGAGTTCAAGAATGAAAAGCCGTTTTGGGTTAACGTTAAAAGTTTGGTTTTGCCTATTCGCTTGGGCGGCAAAAGTGGCAGAACAGACGCTATTGTTTCTTATACCGGCAATTTTCAGGTCAATCGGAATTTTTACGGATTTTACCGTGAGTGGGATGGCATTTCTTCAACCGGTCTTTACCCGCAAGGCGACTCGGTCACTTTTTATGCCGAAGTTATAGAGAATAAAATTGGCGGCAGAATTCTCTTGGATTCGTTTAAGGTCCATATTAAAAAACCTAGCCTGAGCATAGCCTCCGCTTCCAAAGCTTTGGATGATTTTTATATTGTTAATTACAAAGACAACAACGGCAATAACGGCGAAGATATGGCACTTGGTAAAAAGAGCGTGTCTTACGGTATAGTTGGCCGCGATGCACTTGTCAGTGCATATATTAAAAATGAAAATGGCGTTATAGTCAAAACTTTGTTTGAAAACAAGCTTCATTCTGCATCATTCTCCAGCAAAGCATATTCTGTTTCATGGAATGGTGTTAACAGCAGCGAGCATTTGGTTACGGAGGGGAATCATTATTTTTATATAACTGCCAAAGAAAGCGGAGTTTTGGACAATCCCCAAGAAGCCTCCTTGAAACTGGATTTCAAGATATCTTACTCACCAAGTGTAGTGCAGGTAAAAGACGATGGCAGCACTCCTTCCACTTCACATCTCTCGCTTTTGTATGCAGATTCAATTAGAAGCGATTATTGGCAATATACTCCCGTTGCAGATTACCTAGTTAAGGCAGGGATATCTGGCAAAACACTCTCAGACTCTTTGCGTAGTCTAAAAGTTGAATGGACAGCAAGCGGTACGCAGAATATTTACGGCTACCCTCCGCAGAGGTCTAGCCTTGTGATAAAAAGGCAAAGGGATTCTTTGGATTTGGTGATTTTGTATAGGGTGAGGGCTACTTATAATAACCCAAAATCTGCTTGGTCCAAGTGTGGCTGGGGTAGTACGCAAAAAACTTCTGATTATGGAGTGTTTTTCAAAAGTTTCACACTCAATAATTCTTGGCTTGATAGCATACCTATAACAATCAGTAGAGATGGTGGATTCGATGAAGCTGGAGCTTTTTTGGATGTATGGGCTGTTATGCCAAAAAACTATGAATTCGGTTACAGTAATGAAGAGGCAGAAATAGCAATTGAAAAGATAGAAACTCTTAACTATGTGTGGAAAAAGGAAAGCATTTATTTTCCATCTGGAAAAAACAATGGCGAAGAATTTTTTGATGCAGAAAAAGATGAAAGTTGCCAGGCAGAAGACAAAGAAGATGGCAAGGATTGTAACGAGAAAACAAGAGGATATGATCCACATGCCAACTTGTTCCGTTTAACCGTCTCTCCAGGTGGTAGTTCTGGCGACTTCTTCATGGATAGAAAGAATATGGCTTCCTGGCCTTGTGAAAATACTGCTTACACAAAAATCCGCATCAATTTGAAATTGGAAATTCCCGAAAACTATTGGAACGCAGGCTATGGCTACGACAATCTTGTGAACCGCACCATACGGATAGACCAAACAAACAAAACCATGTATAGCGAACAAGGATATTTAAAACAGGTTTTCGGAATGTCAAGCATCAGTAGAAAGCAGACTTTTTTTGACGGCGATTCTTGGCATTCAAATTATCAATACGGCATGCTCACACCTTTTGAAACGCATAAGATACCCTTCGTTTCAGTCGGAGACCTTGGGAGCAACAACGCTTTTGCCTTTGCGGATGAGAATAAAATATACCAGTACCCTAGCTATTTTCACGCTAAATTTTATAACCCCGTAGAAGGCGGGAAAGGAACATTCAATGCTTATATAATAGGCGATAAAAGCGGCAATGACTCAAAAGACACATTAAAGCTCCAAAGCAATGAAAATAATGCCAACAAAAAATCTTCTCTGCTAACACATGGCTCTGTTGATATATTTGTTGCGTTAAATGCCAATCTCAGCGATTTTATTCAAGATACGGCTCAGATTCCATATCCAGCTTCAGAGAATTGGATTTCTGAGAGAAAAGATACGTGCCCTTCTTATGAAGAAAGTTCATGGCCAGACATAACCCAAAGTGAGGCATCTTGTAGAAAGTATTATGATGCTGGCTCAAAAATACATAATGCACTTGGAGATTTTACCGATGATGATTGGAATAATTCTATGACTACAAAAGTAGGAAGCAGAACGCTAATAGCCAATATCAACAACTCCGGCAATCCACTCTCGCCGTTTGCTAAATTCGGAAATCAAGGCGGCAAAATTCAATGCGATACTCTATTGAAAATAGACGCATCCAATTACGATGAAAAAGACAAGAGATTTTTTGCAAAAACAGGCTGTACATTTCATAATTCTGACAACATGAGTCTAACATACGTTCTTGTCAATAACAATCCTTCGCTCACATTAAATCAAGCTACTGATACACTATATATAGAGGCTTACAACTTTGACAGCACGTTAATACGGCGCAATTTAGAAAAAAATCCTTCGGGCTGGAACGATTACCCAAAACCAGATTCTTATATAACATTGCATACAAGGGATTTTTTGAACGATGAATGGATAAAGGAACCAAAACTTGAATCCGCAAGTTTGTTGCATTTGGATGGCTCAGAGCACACCCATTTCCAAGCCAATGTGAATGGAACAGATGTTGTTTTATCGACAAGAGATATTGCAAGCGAGAAGCGCCCATACGAGCTTATAGCCGTAAAAGGCTTGGTTCCCCCTCATTCGGATTGGAAACTGCAGTATTTAAATAGTGGCAATTTGCAAAGCATAGCATCCGGCAACTCAGGCGATTCCCTTTTTGCATGGTTAAATGTGAACAAGCTTCAGGGCAATACTTCTATTCTTTTGCTCTGGGGCAATGGCGGTGTTATCACCAACATACGCAAACTAGATTTAGACATAGGCAAATCCGTTACAAAGAATGAGGGCGGCGTTGTCCGGTCCCTGTTCAGCGAGGTAAGCGTTGCATTCCCGCCAAATTCAATAGAAACCGTAGTGACTGTGCGCACGGCAGATGCCAATGACTACTCCTTTAAAACATTGAGCGGCTCCGCGCTTCTTGGCCCGATTGTTGAAGTTCTCCCATCAATGGAATTCAAAGACACCAGCGCTCTTCCTCGCATAAAATCTCGCATAACAAGAAGTGAATTAGAACGCATGGATTTATCTCCAGAAATGGTACGTTTGTATAAAATAGACACCGTGAACAGAAAATTCGTGGAGCTTCAAAAGACGTTCATAGGCTTTGACAAAGAAGAGGAATGCATGCCAAGCATCAATTACCAAACAACATGCAAAAGCTACAGCAAAGACTGGACATATCTTATAATCTCTGCAGAAACGCGAACATTCTCTGCATTTGTTGCTCTTGACTCTTTAGTTGCGGAGCAGTTTAACCAAGAATCCGAAAAACCGGAAGAACTTATCCCTACCCACATCTCCTGCACCCTCCCCGAAGAAGCATTGTGGCTTGGCCTTGACAACGGCTACCTTGAACTAGCGCCCGAATGCAACCAGCCTGCTATGGGCACTCTCCAGCTCCGCAAAGACGGCAACGTGGTAGCGGAGCACAGCCAAGAATTCCCCGGCAATCTTCGCTGGGACGGCAAAACAGGCATAAACAAAATTCTGCATGGAACTTACTCCA
Source organism: Fibrobacteria bacterium GUT307 (assembly GCA_001462235.1). Taxonomy (GTDB): domain Bacteria; phylum Fibrobacterota; class Fibrobacteria; order Fibrobacterales; family Fibrobacteraceae; genus Fibrimonas. Next base: position 80,635 of record LIUI01000022.1, on the reverse strand, counting down.
GCCGCTACATTGCCGTTGGGACAACAGGGCAGGATATGCAGATAATTGGCCCTGCCGTTCACACAGACACTCTCAGACCGTCAATTTCCGGCTTTAATGTAGAAGAATCTTCTGCGTTGATAGACCGCGAATATGAGATTCATGCAAATGTGCAAGACGACTACTCCGGCATATCTGTAGTTCGCTTGACATGGCAGCTTAGCGAAGCTATTTCCGGAACAGCAAGCTTCGTTGCAAACAGTGCAGGGAACGTGGACTATACGCTTGTAATTCCTCGCAAGCTGCTTGCGCAGTGCGTGGGCTGCCGCTTAAATATATCGTTGCGTGTGGAAGACATGGGCCGCAATTATTCAGAAACAGAATGGCAATCTGAGCGTTTGTGGCCGTATCCTGCCGACCTTGCGCTTTGGTATCCTGCTCAGGAAGGCAGCGGCAAAACGGCAAAAGAATATATTGGCACCGGCCACGATTTGGCTTTGCTGATGCCAAAACCTTGGCTTTCCGCTTCCGGCATATATTTTGAAAAGGACGAAGATAAGGCGGCTGGGAACGGGCAAGTGGATTTGGGCAGGGCAGATTCTTATACAATTGAGGCTTGGGTTCGTCCTGGCTATGTAAATGGTTTGTCATGGCATAGAATTTTAGGTTTCCATGCCGCAGACGGCAGGCGAGTTAATTTGCAAATAAAAGGCGACGAAAAAAGCAGCGATGTGCGGCTTCTGGATGGAATGCAGTCATGGATGGTTCCCGCTTTGCTTTCGCAATTCAAAACATGGACTCACCTAGCGGTTGCCGTTGACGGAAATTATGCTCGCTTTTACATGGATGGTAAGCTAGCCGGCACTGTGGCAGCAACTCCTTCTGAGCGTATATGGCTAGGCAATTTTTCACTTGGAATGGGAGACGATATTTCCTCTTTCGCCGGGCATTTAATGCAAGTTCGTTTCTATAAAAGAGCCTTGGAAGCCGAGGAAGTGAATGCTCTGTTCACCGGAGCGGGCTTGGGCGAAGAGTCGTCTCGCACAGAAATCGCGCTTGCCGATGAATTGAATTGGAAAACAGACGGTGCCTCGCGAGGTTTCAGTTGCGCCGTTCCCAGCTCGTCATATTGGGAAATATCAAAGGAAACCTCTCTCTCTTGGCGAGCTTGGGTAGAGCGTGGAGCATCTTACAAAATTTTCTTATACGCTCGCTCTGCACAGCCCGGCACCAAGACAGTCAAAGCTGGAATTTCTGGTGGAACATTGCTTTCTGGAACCATGTCTTTGGAAAGCGTTTGGCGTCCTATTGCTTTGCAAGAAATAGCATTGCCGCTTAAATCTGGCTTCAACGATATTGAGCTTCGCTTCCCGTCAGGTTTTGACATAGCAGGCATAGCCATTAGCGATAACCCAAGTCTTTTGCCTTCTCAAATATCTTGGAAATCAGAAACCGGCACAGTTGCCTTTTTCACAGTTGACGCCCAGGTTCGCTTTGAAGGGTATCCGGATATTTCCATGATTCGCCCCCGTATCCGCTTGCAGAATACAGGCCATGTGCCTATATACGGGCCAAAGGTGAGGTATTATTTCCGCGGAGAAGACCCAGCTCAGGTTACGGCATCCAAATTCTATCCCCAAGAAGGAGAGCTTATTGTAAGGCAAGAAGGAGACAACCTAGGCTACGCCGAATGGAGTTTCCCGGAAACAACTGTGCTGCCGGCGGGACAGCTTCTTTTTTGGGGAGAAGGCCCGCACTTTGGGCTGAATAGCGCGGGCTATGTTCCTTGGATTGCTGACGACGATCCCGGAATTGTTGTGTTAGACACAGAAAACAAATTATTGAGCGGCTCGTGCTTTGAAAATGAGCAGCCGCTTATCACAACGCCTGCGGTGCAGGTTTTTGCAAGGGATTCCCGTGCAGGAGACAATCAGGCAAGCCAGCTTTATATAAAGCTTGAAAATATAGGGCAGGTTCCCATTAAAAACTATGAGGTTCGCTATTCGTTCTATGTTTCTGGCAATGCGGTTCCTGTTTTGGATGTGTATGATATGCAAGGCTTGAACGCTTCGCTCAAAAATCTTGGCTCAGGTCGCTGGCAGGTGGTAATTTCTGGAGCAACATCGCTTGGTCCCGGAATATCTTGGGCAAACCCTGCGCAGTTCGCGTTGCATTTGCCAAACTGGCAGAGCGGCTGGCAAACCAGCGATGACCCCTCTCACGATGGCATTTCCGCTGAGTGGGCGCCTGCAAAAAACATAGAGGTTTTTGATGCTTCTGGCAACCGCATTTACGGCAATGAACCTGTTTGGCTGCCTGAATATGCTTATTCAAGCCAGCTTATTTCTAAATTCAACGCATTGGAGAATTGAATATGTTCAAGAAAATTATTTTAAGCCTTTTTGCGCTCTGCTCTGCCTCAATGGCTTTGGATGCTGCCACAATAATTGCAAACCAAAATAATGCTGCTTTTCCAGACACTGCGGAAATTCGCATGAAAACAACTGTTGCAATGCAGGGAATGCCAGAGCAGGCTATTGAAAGCCGCATTGTTACAAAGGGAAAAGAAAAAACAGTTACAGAAATAAAATCTCCAGTTATGAATATGAAAATAGTTCGCAATGGGGAACAGTTAAGCGTCACGGATTTGAAAACTGGTGCCACGCTGCCTTCGCAAATGGCAGGGCAGGCGGCAACGTATGATATTAGCCAAGCCATGGGAAAAGCAGGAGACTACTTGGCTCCCGTAAAAGAAGGGAATCTTTGGCGTTTGTCACATAAAAACTCTGAACAAGCTACTTTGTTCTACTCAGAAGAATTAAAGCGGATTGTGAAAATACGCCAGACCGTGCAGCCCGGTGTTCAAAGCGAAACAAACATAAAATACTGCAGCAAGGGATGTGCTTTCCCGGGCACGCCGCTTTCCATTGACATTTCCACCCAAATGAATGGGCAAACCGCTGCGAAAATATCTTTGGAAATAATATCCGTGCAAAAACTTGCAAACGTTCCAGATGCCGTGTTTGCGGTGCAAAAGAAGTAACATTCGGAGAAATGATATGGACAGGCGAGATTTTCTAAAAAGCCTTGCGATAGCAGGCACTGCTTTTACCCTTAAAATGAAGGGTGGAATGGATGTTTTTGCTCAAACTATGGAGAATGCTCTGCCAACAGATTTGGTGGCTGTAATGGGGGGCGAGCCGGATGCTATGTTCAAAAAAGCCATTGAAGAGATGGGCGGAATGGGCAGGTATGTAAAGCGTGGGCAAAAAGTGGTTGTAAAACCTAATATAGGGTGGGATAAAGTGCCGGAATTAGCGGCAAATACCAACCCGATTTTAGTAAAGGAAATAATTAAACAATGCCTTGCGGCGGGTGCCAAAGAAGTTGTTGTTTTTGACAATACCTGCGATGATTGGAAAAAATGCTATGCAAACAGCGGCATAGAAGCGGCGGCAAAGGCAGCAGGCGCAAAAATACTACCCGCAGACAACAAATCTTACTACAGCGATGTTTCTTTGCCTCAGGGCAAAAAGCTAAAAAGCATGCAGGTTCACAAAGCCATTTTGGATTGCGATGTTTGGATCAATGTTCCAATATTAAAGCATCATGGCGGTGCAAATATGAGTATTGCAATGAAAAATTTAATGGGAATTATATGGAACAGAAGAATTTTCCACATTTCAGACTTACAACAATGTATTGCGGATGTTTGTACACTAGAGAAAAAACCAATCTTGAATGTTGTTGATGCTTACAGAGTTCTCAAAGCAAATGGCCCTCGCGGAAGGTCACAGGAAGATGTGGTAACTTCCAAAGCCTTGTTCATTTCACAAGACATGGTAGCGGTAGATACGGCTGCTACAAAATTTTTCAATCAAATACAGGCAATGCCTCTGGATGATGTAAAATATCTTTCACATGGGCAAGCATTGAAAATTGGAACTATGGATATTGATAATTTGAACGTAAAGCGAATAAAAATGTAATATTATGCTAAAAAAAATACGAGTTGCGGTATCTGTCCTTGTTTTTGGCCTGCTTAGTTTCTATTTTATGGATTTTGCAGGCATATTGCCAAGCGAATTTCATGTTTTGGGGCATATACAGTTTATTCCGGCTTGGTTGTCTCGCAATATTGCAGTAATGCTTGGGCTCGTAGCCTGTACTATGCTGTTTGGGCGGGTTTATTGTTCCTCTATTTGCCCAATGGGAATGTTTCAAGACGTAGCAAATCGCTGTTCCAAAAGCAAAAAATTTGCTTATAGAAAAAATAATTTGGTATTGCGCTGGTCTATCTTAGCTGCTTTTCTTATCCTCTTTCATTTGGGTTTTGCTGTAATTATTGGAATATTTGACCCATATAGTGCGTATGGCAGAATAGCCGTCCATATATTCAAACCTATTTATATGTTTGCAAATAACATATTGGCTTTTGTATTTAACCATTTTGGCAATTATGCTTTCTATCAAACCGAAATTGCAATATTGAGCATTTCTTCGTTTTGCATTGCTTTGTTCACTTTTATATTTATAGGCGTATTGGCGTTGGCAAAGGGGCGGCTTTATTGCAATACAATTTGCCCTGTTGGGACGGTTCTTGGATTTATGAATAAATTTTCCCTTTTCAAAATCCAAATAGACAGCGATAAATGCGTTTCTTGCGGTATTTGTGCAAAGAAGTGCAAAGCCTCTTGCATTGATGCCAGAGCAAAAACCGTAGATTATAGCAGATGTGTAAATTGTTTTAATTGCATAAATAGCTGCAATAAAAAAGGAATATCCTTTTCCATGAATAAAAATAAATTAGAGGTGGATAAGAGCAAAAGGCGTTTCTTGCTGTCTGGGTTAACTATTGCTGCAGCAGCTCCAGCAGTATTTGCACAGACAAAAGCGGAGTTGCAAAATCGTAAAAATGCTATTAGCCCGCCCGGTGCGGTAAGTGCGGAGCGTTTGCTTAAACATTGCACATCCTGCCATTTATGTATATCCAAATGCCCTTCAAAGGTGTTAAAGCCTGCATTTATGGAATACGGTATTGGTGGAATGATGCAGCCTGTAATGTATTTTGAAAAGGGGTTTTGCAATTTTGACTGTACTTTGTGCACCGATGTATGTCCTAACAATGCATTGACTTCGTTAACCATGGAGCAAAAGCATAGATTGCAAGTTGGGCGTGTTGTTTTTAAGCCGGATATTTGCGTTGTTCATACAAAGGGAACGAGTTGTGGTGCTTGTTCGGAGCATTGCCCAACCCAAGCCGTAAAAATGATTCCATATAAAAATGGCCTTACAATTCCTTTTATAGATACGGATATATGCGTAGGCTGCGGTGGCTGCGAATTTATTTGCCCTGTTCGTCCTCATAGGGCAATATATGTAGAGGGCAATAGAGTTCATAAGCAGGCAAAGGCTTTTGATGTTGAGAAAAAAGATGAAAAGGAAATAACGGATTTTGGGTTTTAATATTTTCTATATTTATACTGAGATCATTATTATGGGGGTGTAAAATGCGAGCGATATTCTCAAGTGAGTTGCTTTTGTCATTTGTTTTATTTTTTTTGTTTCTCTCCTGTTCAGGGGAAACCGAAGTATCTGCTTCTAACGAAGTAGTTTCCAGCTCAAGTTCCAGCTTTAGTTCTAGTTCAGATCCTGACTCCAGTTCAAGCTCTAGTTCGAGTTCGAGTTTAAGTTCAAGCTCCAGCTTCCGTTCAAGTTCTAGTTTAAGTCCTAGTTCCAGTTCCAGTTCCAGTTCAAGCTATCGTTCCAGCTCCAGTTTAAGTTCTAGCTCTAGTATTGTAGTTAGCAGTTCTTCTGTTGCTTCTTCCTCGTCTTTAGCACCTATAAATCCAAGAGATAGCATACTCCAGTATATTGATGATAATTGGCAGGAATTAGGGTATTCTGATAAACCCACAAAATATGTAGCATTGACTTTTGATGATGGTCCTGCCGGAGCATCTACAAAAAATCTTTTGGAGGCTCTTTCTCAGAAAAATGTAAAAGCTACATTCTTTTTGATAGGGCAAAATATACGCAGTCAGGGAACATGGGCAAAAGCTATTTATGATGCAGGCCATGAACTTGCTAACCATTCAGATGGATATAACGGGCTTGGAGGCGACATGGCACAGAATATCATTAGCGCTAGCCTCTCTGCAGCTTCGGCTGAAATCAAAAAAATTACGGGAAAAAATCCTAACCTATTCCGTGCTCCCAATGTTGAATATGGAAACAATTTGACCAATGTTTGCGCACAGCAGGGTCTTGCCATTATAGGGGTAAGCATTTGGAGCAATGATTACCAATCTAACATTACAGCAGCTACAATTGCAGATAATGTTCTTAAGAATCCAACAGATGGCGGCATAATAAACATGCATGAGCCAAACACCGCTCCAAATAGCGTTTCTGCTTTGCCGGATATAATTGACGGCTTGCGTAAAAAAGGTTTTTGGATAACAACTGTAGGAGAACTAGCCATAATTAAAAATAAATCTCTGCAGGCAGGCGTTCGGTATGATGAAATCAAATAGCGAAATAATCCCTAAAATTTTCTACATTCTAAGCATGAATCCGGAGGAAATCACTCAATCTCTTATAGACAGAAACCCTAATCTAAATAGGGACTTGCTATTAAAAGCTGTTAGCTTTATTATAGATGCTCATAAAGAACAGGCACGCAAAAGCGGAGAGCCTTATATAAAACACCCCATAGAAGTGGCAAAAACTCTAGCCGATCTAAAAATGGACTCTGCGGTTGTTGTCACTGGGCTTTTGCACGACGTAGTAGAAGACACCGAACATTCAAGCAAGGAAATTCAAGAAATATTTGGAACAGAAATTGCAGAAATGGTGGACAGCGTCACTAAAATATCCGATATTCAAAAAGGCATAGACCGCACCGCAGAAACATTCAAAAAATTCTTGGCCTACATTTCAAAACACCCTCAAATAGTAGCCATAAAACTCGCAGATCGCTTGAACAATATGTACACCCTCAAATACCTTAGCCCGGAGAGGCAAAAATCCATAAGCAAAGAAACTTTAGACTATTACGCACCGCTCGCTCACCGCCTGGGGCTTTACTCATTCAAATTTGAGCTGGAAGACATGGCTTTCAAGTATCTAAACCCAGACGAATATACGGCAATAGAAAATCATTTGCAATTAACCCACAAAGAAAGGGAAGAGTATATAAATTCCATAATTTTTCCAATCAACATAAAATTAAACTTGGAACAAATAGACTGCGATATAAAAGGCAGGTCAAAACATTTTTACAGCATATACGAAAAGATGAAAAACAGAGGCTGCAAAATAGATGAACTCTACGATATTTTTGCCATAAGAATAATTGTGAATCAAATTACAGATTGCTATATGGCTTTGGGGCACGTGCATAATTTGTGGATGCCCCTGTACAACCGCTTTAAAGATTACATAGCCGTTCCCAAACCCAATCTCTACCAAAGCCTGCACACAACAGTTATAGGCCCTCAGGGAAAGCTTGTTGAAGTTCAAATAAGAACCAAGGATATGAACGAAACCGCGGAACACGGCATGGCAGCGCACTGGGCTTACAAGTTCAACCTTAAACATGAAGAACTTGAAAAAAGTTTAGACTGGGTAGATAAGATAAACAAAATGCAAAACGATATTCCAAGTTCAATAGAGTTTTTGGGCTTTTTGCACGAAAGCCTTTTGCCCGAAGATTCTTATGCATGGACTCCGCAGGGAATGAAAATTTCTCTTCCGGCTGGTGCTACTATTTTGGATTTTGCTTTTGCCGTGCATACGGATTTGGGTTTGCATTGCGTGGGAGCACGTACCGCAGGCTCTTTTTTAAGCATAGATACTCCCATTCCCATAGGCGAGACCATTCAAATTTTGCAAAGCGATTCTCAGGAACCGCTGGAGGCATGGTTATCTATAGTTAAAACCCAAAAGGCGCAGATTGCCATAAGGCAATGGCTACGGAAAACAATAACAGCCCAGTCCAAACTTCTTGGGAAAAAGATTTGGCAAAGGGAATTGCAAGCCTTAAAAATACCTGATGCAGATATTCCAAAAGAAGAAGATATTTGCTTGGAATTTAACACTCAAAGCATAAGCTCCTTTTACGAAAATTTGGGCAAAAGTGAAATACCCATTAAAAGGATTTTTGATTTTTTGAAACGTTATTCAAGTGATTCATACTTATGGCAAAAGCTCAAACTTTTGAATGTGTTCAGTTCAATCGAAGATACCCCTATAAGCATTGGCCATAACGAGAGATTTTTGCTGAACTACGCCCCGTGTTGCAACCCTTTGCCCGGAGACCAAGTGAGGGGGCTTTTGAAAAACGGCAAGGGGATAGAGATACACAAGGAAAATTGCAAGATTTTGAACAAATTTCCGCAAAAACAGCAATTTTCCCTGCAATGGGAACAGCCAGAGACCGAAAAACATGAGTTTAAATGTGTTTTGCAACTAGAAGCAAAAGGCAAAGTTGCGATGGAAGATATTTTCCGGGCAATTTCAAAACACAATGCCTTTGTAAAAAAAACTATATTTGAGAACAAAGAAGGGTTGATTAAAGGCAAGGTAGAGTTGCTCGCCTATAATTCCGCTCAGGTAAAAAACATCGAGCTGTCGCTGCAGGCAATAGCTGGAGTTCACAAGATAAAACTGCTATGAAGAATACCGTCAAAATTCATGTCCCGCCCTCGCAGCAAGTTATGCGCAACCGCACCTATAACCGCCAAATGCGCAACTTGTATTACGAAAAGGCCAACTATTGTTTCAGAAAAATAAAAAAAATCGTGGACTCAGCTGTGGACTCAGAGAAATCGCCAAGCGAGTCTGATCTTCTGGTAAAACTCTACGAGTTTTTGGATCTCTTAAATGTATGCCTGTCTTATGCAAAATACGCAGTCTATTCTGGCAAGTCAGAAAAGCGAGTACCTTACTCGCAAGATCACCAATGGGGAATTTTGCAAGAAGAAGAAGTCTTGGTTTATTTTTTGGAAGAGCAGATTTTAAGCGTTAAATACATAGTTAGCCATATAGAAACAAATAAAAGAATTCAGGAATTTGCAAAAAAAAGCGAAGCCGATGTTATAGTGAATCATATACTCGCAAATATAGAAGAGTTAAACAAAGAAACAGAAAAAGATTTGCTTTATTTCTACGATAACATTGAAAAGAGGTATGGAATAGGGAATCAATTGTTTGGCATTTTGCAGGAATTGCAGAGTTTTCAATAAGGATTTTTATGCATAGTGAAGATTTTCCAAAGCAGCAACGTGCTATAGGTGGGGCAAGGGATGTAGAAGAGCTTTTGAGAAAAAAGCCAGGTATTGTTCATCGCGTGCTGTTTAAACTTAAAAGCGGAAACGTAAAATTATATGAGCTACAGAAGCTGGCTCAACAAGCAAATGTGCACGTTCAGCAAGTAGAAGAAAAACTTTTGGACAAGCTTACAAGGAGGCACAACGGCGTTGTTGCCCTTTGCCACGAAAAGCCGGTAATGCCCTGGAACGATACCAAAAAAATTCTGTTGGAAGCAAGGCAAAATAACATTCCCTGTAAAGTTGTGGTTGCCGCAAATCTGGAAGACCCTCATAACCTAGGTGCTTGCATTCGTTCTTCGCTTGCCTTGGGTGTAAGGGTTATGTTGATTTCTGCAAAAGGTTCGTGCGGATTAACTCCTACTGTGGAACGCAGTTCTGCGGGGGCATTGGAAAAAATGGATATTTGCCGCCCTGGTAATCTTGAATTTGCTTTGAATGAATTGAAGGAAGCGGGTTATCAAATTGCAGGTCTTGATGGGAATTCCGAGACTTCCATAGAAGATTTCAAATTTTCAGAGCATCTGGTAATGGCTATAGGCGGCGAAGATAAAGGGCTTCCTCCATATATAAGGAAGTTCTGCGATTCCGTTTTAAAAATCCCAATGTCGCCCGAAGTTCATTCTTACAATACAAGCGTGGCATTATCGCTTGCTTTGTATGTTGCCGCTAAAAAGACCAATTAAATCATTGGATTTCTATATGCAGAATTCCAACATTCGCTTAGATCCTGCGGTGATAGCGTTAGGTCTTCTAAAATTTTGTCCATGTCTTTTAAGTCTTCTTCTTTTAAATCTTCATTTTCAAAGAATTTGATTAAACTTACCAATAATCCCATGGTTCCTTTCTTTTCCAGCAAAGCGGTGGTTATTTCTTTGTCTAGGGAAATCTGCTCCAGCACGTGGTCTAGCGATGTTTGGTAAAGGGCGTCTAAGTGGCTTATTAAACCCATTAAATATACCTTTTCTGCCTTTTCCACAGGCCAGTCCAGTTTTTTTGCAAGTTCCCCAAAGAAATTTGCACGCAGTGTGGCGTTCATTAAAAGTGGAGATTTATCAATTTTAGAACTGGAACCTGCATAAGCCAAAATCAAGAGCCACCGCCTGAGGTTAGAAAGCCCGAGTAAACTTAGAGCGTGCCGAATGCTGGTTATTTTGGAACGAATTGCAAAAGCCGCAGAGTTTAGGTATTTCAATAGGTTTATGGTTAAATCGGGATGATTTTTGAATTCATTTTCCAAATCCATTATATCTAAGCCATCCTTGTTCATCAAGCTCAAAATTTGCAAAATCCCTAATGCATCTGAACTTATTTTTACTGATTTTATTGTTTCTGGCTTTGTAAAGAAATAACCTTGAAAATAATCGCAGCCTGCATCATAAGATATTTTGAAATCTTCTTCTGTTTCTATTTTTTCTGCCAGAACTTTAACATTTTTTTGCTGAAAGGATTTCACTATATTGCGCAAAAGCTTAATGTCTTTTATTTCTGGGTATTCAAGTTTGCAATAGCTTAGGTAGGGGACAAGAGGGGCAACTTCCGCAAGTCTCTCTTTGGTTGGGATAAAATCGTCAATTGCCATTTTAAACCCTTTTTCGCTTAAACCTTTAACGGCATCTACAAGTTTTTCGTCAATTTGCACACTTTCTAAAATCTCCAAAATAAAAATATCCGGATTTAGGCTAAGCGGAATTTCGCTGAGCAAAAAGTCATAGCTGCAATTCAAAAAAGCCAGAGAACTTTGCACAATTTTGTCTATTCCAATATTATTTAAAACGTTATCCAGAACTACGGCGGTAGCATTCATATCGCTCAAAATAATGCCTGCACTGTTAGCATTGATATTAGCTTGGCCGCTTCTTCTAAATAGAAGCTCATAAGCAAACAACTCCTTCTCCCTATTAAGGATTGGCTGCCTTGCAACACAAATTTCTTCGCCCATTTTGCTTTCTTCGCTAATTCCGCTTTCTTCGTTCATTCAGGTACTCCTATTTGCTGACTAAAATCAAATATAGTAAATATTCTATTTTACCTGCAATGATTCACTTTCCATACGGTTTAACATGAAGCAATTTTTCAAGTTTTTTTTCGCCTCAGCCTTGGGTACCGCCTTTGCTGCTAGTATATTGGCATTCTTATTCGTAGTTTTCATATCCGTGGTGCTGTTTTTTAGCGGGTCTGGAGTAAAGAAAACCGTGGATTCGCCTATTTTAAGGATAGATTTGAGCGGAATTATAAGCGAAAGAGAAAATTACGACCCTCTTTCTATGGCTTTCTTTAATTTTGGGGTAAAAAAACAAGGGTTAAATGATATCTTGGTTGCTATAAAAAAGGCAAAAACCGATGACAAAATAAAAGGCATTTACCTAAATGCAGGGATTGTGCAAACCGGAATAGCCACAGTGCTGGAAATAAGGGATGCCTTAATTGACTTTAAGGAAAGCGGAAAATTTGTGGTTGCTTATGGAGAAATAATTTCCCAAAGAAGCTATTATGCCGCCTCGGTTGCAGATAAAATTATTTTGAACCCTCTTGGAATGCTGGAATTCAAGGGGCTTGGAAGCATGCAGCAATACAACAAGGGTGTTTTTGAAAAAATGGGAATAGAGATGCAGGTATTCAAAGTGGGCACTTATAAGTCTTACATAGAGCCATATACAAGCTATGAAATGAGCGATTTTGATAGGGAACAGAGGAGTGTTTATTTAACAGTGCTGTGGAAAGAAATACTGAACAAAATTTCAGAAAGTAGGGGAGTTTCCGTAGATTCTCTAAACCGTTACGCAGACGAATACTTGCTTTTTTCTGCCCCGGAAAATCTTGTAAAATATGGGCTTATAGACTCGCTTTCTTACAGAACGGATTTTGAAAATTCGCTAAAAGAAATGGCCGGTATAGAAAAAGACGAAGAAATCAAATTCCAAAAGGTTTTGGATATGCTTGGCGATTATAACTTTGCAAGCGATAAAATAGCTATTCTTTACGCAGAAGGTGGCATTGTAAGCGATGCAGAAGAGGAATTATATTCCGGCTCCGTAATAACTGCCGGCACATATATAAAAACTCTCAAACAGTTGCAAAAAGACAGTTCTATTAAAGCGGTTGTTTTTAGGATAAATTCAGGAGGTGGCTCGGCTTATGTTGCAGACCAGATTTGGTATATGGTCAAGGAACTTTCAAAAACAAAGCCGGTTGTTGCCTCTTTTGGTTCTTATGCGGCTAGCGGTGGCTATTACATAGCTTGCGGAGCAAGCAAAATAGTAAGTTCGCCTGTTACGCTCACAGGTTCAATAGGAATTTTTGGGCTTTTTCCCAGCGGAGAAAAACTTGCAAACAAAATAGGAGCATCTTATGATGGAGTTGGAACCAATAAAAATACCTTGTTTGGCGAACAAATTTTGAGCATTCCGTTTTTGGGCGCAGGAATTTTGCCGGCACGCCCTTTGAACAAAACAGAGCATGCAATGTTGCAGGCTTATGTTGAGCGGGGTTATGATACGTTTTTATCCCGTTGCGCAGAAGGGCGGGAATTAGGCAAGAGTTATTTGGATTCAATCGGGCAGGGCAGGGTTTGGGCAGGGACTCAAGCCGCAAATATCGGGTTAGCAGATACTCTTGGTGGAATTGAAACCGCATTGGAAATAGCAGCAAGCCTAGCGGATTTAGAAGACTATTCCATAGAGGAATACCCCAAGCAAAAAGACCCTTTTGAGAGATTTTTTGAAGAGGTTTTCAAGTATGCTAAAATCAGAAGCCTAGAATTTGCCCTAGGAAAGGATGTTTACGAGACTCGCCAGTTGTTAAAAGCCCTTTCTAACTACGATTACAGGCAAGCGATATTGATTGAATAGGTACTGGCCCTTGCAACTCAAGCAAGTATTATATGCTTGACCCTTGCGTAATATGGGCAAAGAACTCTTTGATTTAATAGAACGAGAGGAATTGGAATGCTCATAAACAGAACAAGAAGGCTGCGCGGCAGCGAAATATTGCGGCGAATGATTCGGGAAACAAGGCTTTCTTGCGATGCCCTTATCTATCCTCTTTTTGTAAGGGAGGGCAAGAATATTGAAGAGGAATTGCCTTCGCTCCCGGGGCAAATACGCTACAGCCCAGACACCTTGGCAAAGGGCATTGATGCAGCTCTAAACGCAGGGGTGCATTCTTTCTTGCTCTTTGGCATACCGGAAATAAAAGATGAAAAGGGTAGCGGTGCTTACAATGAAAACGGTGTTATTCAGCAGGCATTGAAAAATGTAAAAAAAACTTTTGCAGAAGATGCTTACATTGCAACCGATGTATGTATGTGTGAATATACATTGTCCGGACATTGTGGTTTGATTCATAACGGCAATGTTGACAACGATGCTACACTACCGCTTCTTGCGCAAACGGCTCTTTCTCATGCCGTATTTGGAAGCGATATGGTAGCTCCTTCTGCGATGATGGATGGAGCCGCTCTTGCCATAAGAGATACCCTTGACGCAAAGGGCTTTAAAGATACTCCCATTATGAGTTATGCTGCAAAATACGCTTCTGCTTTTTATGGCCCTTTCCGTGAAGCGGCAGGTTCCACACCTCAGTTTGGAGACAGAAAAAGCTATCAAATGGATTATCACAATAGCAAAGAAGCATTAAAACGGATAGAGTTAGATATTGAAGAAGGAGCGGATATAATCATTGTAAAACCTGCTATCCCCTGCCTTGATATAATTTCTCAAACATCACAGCAAATAAAACTACCTATAGCGGCATACAGCGTAAGCGGCGAATATGCTATGGTTAAAGCAGCAGCGGCTTCTGGTTTTATTGACGAATACAAAATAATGTGCGAAAGTTCGGTTGCCGTTTTCCGAGCAGGGGCAAATATTTTAATTACATACTTTGCCAAAGAATTAGCCGCTGCTATAAAAAAAGGAGATATTGGATGAAGGACTGCATATCAAAAGAATTATTTGAAAGAGCGGTTCAGGTTATGCCGGGCGGTGTAAATAGCCCTGTGCGTGCATTTAAGGCTGTAGGTGGAAACCCTTTGTTTATCAATAGAGCAGATGCTTCCAGAATTTACGATGCAGACGGCAACGAATATATAGATTATGTGTATTCGTGGGGGCCCTTGATACTTGGGCATAACAACTCCGCAATCCGCGAAGCGGTAACAAAAGTTGCTCAAAATGGAATGAGTTTTGGCGCACCCACAGAGGCAGAAATTAAATTAGCAGAAAAAATAATATCCTTTGCACCCGGCGTTGAAATGGTACGGATGGTGAACTCAGGCACGGAAGCGGTAATGAGTGCCATACGGCTTGCCCGTGCGTACACAGGGCGGCCTAAGGTAGTCAAGTTTGAAGGCTGCTATCACGGACACTCAGACAGTATGCTTGCCGAAGGCGGTGATACACTCATAGCTTTTTATAACGATTTGACTGTGGTTGAGGAACTCTTAAAGAAAAAGGACGTAGCCTGCGTAATTGTAGAACCGGTTACTGCAAATATGGGCGTGGTTTTGCCAAAGGAAGGATTTTTAAGCGGGTTAAAGGAACTATGCAAAATTTATGGCACATTGTTGATATTTGACGAAGTGATAACCGGCTTCCGTCTAGGCAAGGGCGGTGCTCAGGAATACTTTGGTGTTCAAGCAGATTTAGTGACCTACGGCAAAATAATCGGTGGCGGAATGCCTGTAGGGGCTTATGGCGGCAAAAAAGAAATCATGGAACTCATTGCCCCCAGCGGGCCTGTATATCAGGCAGGGACACTTTCTGGCAATCCTATTGCTATGGCGGCTGGGCTTGCTCAGCTTGAAGCCCTTGAAAATCCGGATGTTTACAGCCATATCAACAAGATGGGCGAAAAACTGGCCCGCGGGCTTTCCAGCATAGTGCAAAACTCCGGATTAAAAGCCTGTGTAAATAGAATAGGCTCCATAGCCTGCCTATTTTTTGGAATTGAGAACGCTTATGATTGCAAATCGGCCAAAAAAGCAAATACTAAGCTTTACGCCAGCTATTTCCACGGAATGCTGAACAAAGGCATTTATCTTGCCCCATCTCAATTTGAAGCACTCTTTATCTCTTGCACCCATACTGAGAACGAGATAGACCAAACGCTAGACAAAGCAGAGCAGGTGATAATTTCTATATTACAATCATGACAAAGTTCAAAATTTTAGCTGCTGTTCTTTTTGCGAGTGTTTTTTGCTTTGCTCAAAGCATAAATACAAGCAGTAAATCCGTGAGCATAAAAGTCAAGGATTTGCCTGCCCAATACACTTCGCTCCGCATAGATACCCTTTCCCGTTGCATACAGAACTTGCCAGACCCAGCAAGCATAGTTGCCAGCTCAGAGGGGCGCACGGAATACCTAAAAAGGATTTCCGGCACTAATAAAAACGACTATGTAAAGGTTTGGACTGCAAAGGTTCAGCTTGTTTATCAGTGGAGATACAAACTCCACTACCTGCTTATGCCACAAGGGGGCTTAGAGGCACAGGCTCCCGTTTTCCATGAAACAGAAGGAACAGCCCCTGTTTCGGAGACCATTACCGGAGACCCACAAGAAGGCGACTTCTTTGCTTTTTCCAGCCCGCGTCGCTATTATTTTGATTCTCAAGAGGCAGCTCAAAAATCTGCTGTAAATCACGCAAAGCAGAGAATTTCGGAACTTAAAGGTTTGGAGTGCAAATAATGAAAGAACTTTCAAAAAAAAATCTGGTTGAGAACGGCGATTTTTCCAAGGGCTTAAAGAGCTGGAGAATCGAAAACTTGCATGGGAATTTTGAAGCCAAGGCACAAAATAAAGAAATGAATTTTGAAATTCAAAAACCTGGCAAAGATAGCTGGTCTTTGCAATTTTGCACCAATGTTTCGCTTAAAGAAGGCGAAGCATATATTTTTACTATGAGGGCCAAAGCAGATGCTCCGCGAACCCTAAATGTAAACATAAAGAAAAACGATAAAGAATATATACCATACGCGAATGGTAGAATAATAGACCTTAGCACCAACTGGCAAGATTACAGTTGGAAATTCACAATGAAAGAAATTGACGATGCCGCAGCCCTTTTATCATTTGATATGGGCGGGAACCCTACAAGCTGGAATCTAAAGGATGTTTCTTTGAGAGTCACAAGCGAAGACGATTTGGGACGTAGCTACCGAAGCCGCATACAGAAAAACAGCGGTTATTTCAATTCCCCAAACGAGCCTTGGGAGCTCCGCTTTTACACCTTTGACGGCAAACTGAAAAAAGTCTTAGACAAAGGCAAAGGCGGCGAAGGAATGCGTGCTTATCCACGCATAGACCAAAGCGGCGTAATGGTTGTAAAAGAGGTTAAGGGATAAAGTAATGGCTTTCTGCTTTACTATATTTCCTATAAATGCTAGACTTCATAGTGGAAGAAACGGCGGAAACCCCAAATGCCGCAGTTATTTGGTTGCACGGACTTGGTGCAGATGGCTATGATTTTGCAGATATAATTCCAGAACTAGACCTGCCACCAGAAGCGGCTATAAGATTTATTTTCCCTCATGCCCCCATAATGCCTGTAAGCATAAATGATGCTTACGAAATGCGTGCTTGGTATGATATTTTAGTTATTGAAAATTTAGAACAAGACCCTGACATTAAAGGTATTGAAGAAAATTCCAAACTCATTGCAGAACTCATAGATGCAGAAATTGAAAAAGGCATAGACTCCCAAAGAATTTTGCTCATAGGTTTTAGCCAAGGCGGAGTTATGGCTTTGCACACAGGAATGCGCTACGGAAAAAAACTCGCAGGGGTAGCAAGCCTTTCTTCTTATTTACCCACAATGCAAACAATTCCCTTAGACGGAATAAACGCAAAACTCCCCGTGTTTATAGGCCATGGAAGTTCCGATGGCGTTGTTCCCGCAGCTCTTAGCGAAAAAGTATTTGATTTTCTCAAAACAAATGGCAATCCCGTAGAAAGGCATACCTACGATATGCAACATTCCGTGTGCCTAGAAGAGTTAAAAACTCTTGGCACTTGGATTTACAAACAGTTAGCCGGCACTGCCGTTGCCAACTGATGCGGCTTGCTGCTGCTGCAATGCTTTTATGGAAAGTTTAACCTTGCCTTTGGGGTCTATTCCCAAGCACAGCACGGTTACTTCGTCCCCTATATGCAAAGCGTCTTCCACTTTTTCCAAACGATGGTCTGCAATTTCGGAAATATGGATTAAGCCATCTCTGCCCGGCAAAATTTCCACAAAGGCTCCAAAGGGTTGAATGGATTTCACCTTTCCCTTATAGATTTTGTTTGGTTCCGGCTCGCTTGTGATTTCTTCAATCATCTGTTTTGCCATTGAACCTGCTTTTGCGCTTGGTGCTGCAATTTCCAAATTGCCATCATCGCTAATGTTTACTTTGCAACCGGTTTGAGATTGGATTTTTTTAATCACCGCACCGCCAGAGCCAATAACATCGCGGATCTTGGTTGTTGGAATACGCATTTGAAGCATGGTTGGCGCAAGCCTTGAAAGTTTTGTGCGTGGCTCCGGAATGGCCTCTTTTATTTTGCCAATTATGTGCAAACGGCCTTGCCTTGCCTGCTCTAGAGCCTTAGCCATAAGCTCCGGAGTAATGCCTTTTATTTTAATGTCCATTTGGAATGCGGTAATTCCGGTTTCTGTTCCGGTTACCTTAAAATCCATATCTCCAAGATGGTCTTCGGTGCCTGTAATATCGGAGAGAATTTCGATTTTCCCGCCCTCATTTACAGAACCTTTTTCTGATATTAAACCCATTGCTATTCCTGCAACCGGGCTGCTTATGGGAACGCCTGCATCCATCAAGGAAAGCGAGCCGCCGCAAACAGAAGCCATTGAAGAAGAACCGTTGGATTCCAGAATTTCCGATACAACGCGAATTGTGTAGGGGAAACCCTCCGGTGTTGGCAACACCGCATTGAGCGAACGTTCCGCTAAATGCCCGTGGCCAATTTCACGCCTTGATGTGCCGAGTTTTTTAACTTCGCCAACAGAGAAAGGAGGGAAATTGTAGTGGAGCATATAGCTTTTAGTTACATCGCCTTGCAAGGTTTCAATGTGCTGCTCGTCGTTCTTTGTGCCGAGTGTGCAGGTTACAAGCGCTTGAGTTTCTCCACGCTGAAAAACCGAGGAGCCGTGAGAACGGGGTAATACACCCAATTGAATTTCAATAGGGCGGATGTCTGCCGAACTGCGGCCGTCTATGCGTACGCCTTCGTCTAAAATCATTTTACGCATGGTGTCACGTTCAATTTCTTTGAAGGCCGCTTTTGCAAGGGATTTTAAAGAAGCGTCTTCGCCTATGATTGCTGCAACAGCCTCACTTGCAAGGGCTTTTTCTTCTAGAGCCGCCATTGCAGGGTAGTGTTCGGTTTTTACCATAGGGGTGTGAAGAGTTTTGTGCAATTCGTCGTAAATGGCGATTTTAACGGCTTCTGCAATTTTAACAGCATTTTCGTTTTCTGCTTTTGGAGCTAAAACCATTTTTGGTTTTGCCAAACGGGCAACCAATTCTGTTTGAACTTTGCATAAATCTTTGATGGCTTCGTGCCCTGCTTGTATTGCATCTATCATGGTTTGCTCGGAAACTTCGTAAGCTCCGCCCTCAACCATGCACACACTATTTGCCGTGCCGCCAACCACCATATCTAGCTCGCAAATATCCAATTGCGAGAACGTGGGGTTTATAACCGGCTTACCTTCAACAATAGCAACCCGCACTGCGGCAACCTGCTCCTCAAAGGGAAGCTCAGAAAGCCCTATGGCAATGCTTGCAGCGCTAACGCCTAAGACATCTGCTTCAAAATTTTTGTCTGCGCTTAGCACCTGAACTATTACCTGCACCTCGCGGGTAAAGCCTTCTGGGAACATGGGGCGAATTGGGCGGTCTATGACCCTCGCCTTGAGGGTCTCGTCGTCTCCAGGTTGAGATTCTCTCTTTTTGTAGCCACCCGGCAAACGGCTTGCGGCGTAGGCTTTTTCCCTGTATTCAACGGTTAGCGGGAAAAAGTCCGTGTCTTTTTCCGGGCCAAAACATACGGTAGCAAGCACAAAGGCATCACCCATTTTAACAACGGCGGAGCCTGCGGCTTGTTTAGCCAAACGGCCTGTTTCTAGAACAATCTCTCTGCCGTCTGGTAATTTAGCGGTAGCCTCTTCGGCTTTAAGCATATTAAATTCTTGCATAATGCTCCCGGCTTAATTGCCACCACGCAGATTGAGTTCTTTGTGCAAGGCACGGTAGCCTTCCAAATCCTGGCGGGCGTAGTATTTTAGAAGCCGTTTGCGTTTAGACACAAGCATTTGCAATCCGCGCAAGGAATGCACGTCTTTGCGATTTTTGCTGCAATGCTCGGTTAAGTTAGCTATGCGTTCTGTGAGAATGCCTATTTGAGAGCGTACATTGCCAGAATCGCCGGCATTTTTGCCCAACTTAGCGATGATCTCGGCAGTTTTTTCCTTGGTTATGGTAGCCATTACCTCTTTTCCTTTTTGAAACTAGTGTTTAGGCAAATATAGAAAATTTTGGAAACGGTTATTGGTTTTGTATATTACAAGTATGAGAATATGCTTTCCTTTTGCAGCGATTGCTCTTATTTTGTTTGCTTGCAGTTCTTCCAGCGACAGCAAAAGAGAGGTACTTTACATACCAACAGATATGCCCGATGTATGCCAAAACGTGGATTTTAGCATAGATAAGGATATGAGAAAGGAATGTGGAGTAAAGCCGGCACGCTATCAGGCTTACCGCAATGTGCCTATGCAAAGGCATTTAATAAACCCAAATCAGGCCTCCCTGGTAAAAACGGGTGATAAAATTGAAATTCGTTTCCCAAATACATTCCCAGTTTCCTTAGATACTTCTCAAGTTTCCGGAGTTGCATTCAGCGATTCTAAACGGCTTGCCAAAATTGAAAATACAATGGATTACAAGGAATTTTACACGGAGAGCAAAGAACGCTTTAAATTGTTCAAACTAACAATTCCTTCAGATGCCAATCCAGGAGTTGAAAATAAATTATGTTTTAGAGTTCCGGAACTTAAAGGAAACGAGAGAACACGCTCTGCGGCTATGTCTGTGCAAATGGAAATGCTTCCTTGCGATACTCTGGAAGTTCTGGTGCAGAAGTATGTAAAGTAATGGCTGTTTGGCTCATAACTTTTATAGCGGTTGCTTTTGTAATAGCCGCTGCGGGAGCAAAACGGCGTGCCGCAAAGCGTTATGATTTGCCTCCGGAAAATCCTGCCCTTTCGCTTGCCATATTAAAAGAGAATTTGCTTGAAAACTCAAATGAAAACAATTTGCAAAAATTAAAAGAATTTGCCGCCTCGCAAAACATCCCCCTTCCAAAAGAAAAGTACCCTCTAGGCAAGGCTCCCAGCATTGAACAAGACGAATCTCTTTTTCTTAGCCAAGCCTCATGGCTAGACTCTCTGGTTCCCCTTGAATTTGGCGAAGAGCCTAATACAGAAACATCCTTGATAAACGGAATATTGCGGCTTTACAGCGATGAGGCTATATTCAAGGCTTTGGAGGAACTATCAAAAAAATTCCCAAGTGAGCGTCAGCAAAAATTGGAGCATGACTACCGCAAGCTCTGCGAGTTAAGAGATAGCAGCAAAGCGGATTATAATTCCTTGGAAAAATTGAGAATGGAAAAGGAAAAGTGGGAACAATACGCAAGGGCTAACTGTTGAATAAAAACAGCATTATATCCCCGTCTTGCACCTCGTAATCTTTGCCTTCTGTGCGTAAATGGCCGGCATCTTTTGCGGCGTTTAAACTTCCGTATTTTTCAAAATCCTTGTATGATAATGTTTCTGCTCTTATAAAGCCCTTTTCAAAATCGGTATGAATAACGCCTGCACAGGCAGGAGCCTTCCATCCCTTGTGAAAAGTCCAAGCACGGACTTCCTTTTCACCTGCGGTGAAAAATGTTTGCAACCCTAAAATAGCATAACCCTTATGCACCACCTGATCCAAGCCGCTTTCTGCCATGCCAAGGTCTTTGAGAAATTGCGCTTTTTCTTCTGCTTCCATTGAAGATAATTCCTCTTCGATTTTGCCGCATATAATAGCAATGTCTTGCCCGCGCTCGGCAGCGTATTTTTTCAATTTTTCCGTATATGCATTGCCGGTTAGAACATCGTCTTCGCCAACATTTGCGCAGTAAAAAATTGGCTTTGCGGTTAACAATGCCAGCTCAAAAATAATCTCTGCGGCGGCTTCGCTTTTTTCAAAAACTCGTGCAGGTTTTCCTTCACCCAAGTGCTTAACAAGAGCCTCGCATACCGAGAGTCTTTCTTTTGCTTTAGCTGTTCCAATTCTGGCATTCTTGGCTTCTTGCGCAAGCCTTTTTTCCACGCTTTCCAAATCTTTCAACACAAGCTCTGTTTCTATAATCTCAACATCCCGCAATGGGTCCACCGATTCGTGAACATGAATGATATTTTCATCGTCAAAGCAGCGAACCACCTCCATGATGGCTTCGCATTCCCTGATATGCGTCAAAAACTGATTTCCAAGACCCTCACCTTGCGAAGCTCCTTTAACAAGCCCTGCTATATCCACAAACTGCGTAACAGCAGGGACAATGCTTCTGGGGTTATAGGCTTTAACAAGAGTGTCCAGCCGTTTATCCGGCACATTTACCATCCCAATATTGGGGTTTATGGTGCAAAAAGGGTAATTAGCGCTCTCTGCCCCCGCATTTGTAATTGCATTAAATATAGTGCTTTTGCCCACATTAGGCAAGCCAACAATGCCACATTTGAATCCCATGAGCAGAATGTAGAAATTTCTATGCTATCCCTTATGTCCCAAGCCCGCCCCTTGATATCCTTTGACTATGCTGCCAAAACGGTTCTTAGAGACCCGGCGAAGAATATCCGAAGCCGTTTTGAC
>LIUI01000022.1:56913-58190 GCA_001462235.1 Fibrobacteria bacterium GUT307 | reverse complement strand
CAGGCCGAATACGATCACAAGATGTACAAGCGTCCCAGTTTCAGCAGTGCTATGCTCTCTGCAAAGCTTGAAGGCAAGGGTGAGCCGCCTCTTGGGGCATAGCTCGGTAAACACAACCGCCAAGCACTACGCGGAATACGACCTCAGCGCAAGCCCCGAGGGCTTCGGGGGCATGCTCAGGGCTTACGGGGACTTTGTGCGGTGGCTGGATGAGGGGTATTTTGGGGCTTAATGGCTGGGCGGCGGCTTTGGCGTTTTTTTGCCGCCTATAAATCCTTTTATGGCAGATGTGGCAATTACAACAAACCCGCCGGATACGATGGCTATCCCTAAATTCTCGTAACCATTGAAAGCAGCTAGAATTGCAAAGCTAAGAACCATAGCAACAAGCAGGAACACCAAGATTTGCCCTCTAAAATCGTAGCTTGTCGTTTTTTTCACTATGTATTCAGCTATGGCAGCCTCTCTCTCTAAATCTTTTTTATCGGCCTCTATTCTCGCAAGCTGTATTTCATGCGCTCTATCCAGAGAGAGCCGCGCCATTTCAACTACTTTCATAGGCAGCTCGGTATCTATTTTTTGGAAGCCAGCCAAAATATCAGGGTGCGGAATTAGCCCGCTGTACGAGACCTGCTGTATTTGGAAATTAGCCGTTTGCGGCTTTGAGTTAGATCCCGTGCTTTTGTTTGACATCCGCTACGGCTCCTATCATTGCTTTTCCTACCTGCTCAAACCCAAACGCTATGCTTCCGGTTGGGCTTTTAAGCATTTCTAGCTCCTCTTCTGTAAAATATCTACTTATGCTCCTGCGTTCTTTGCTAAAGCCGATAAGCTCGCGGGCATCCTCCATTGAATAATTGCCGCCACCTAGCAAAGTCAGAGAGCCTACGCCTCTGGCAACAAAATCAAAAAACCTATCCATAGCCTTAAATATACAATTATTTTTTTCGCATAAAATGTTATTGTGCGTTATCAAAAACGGGGTTTTTAGCAACATACACAAGTAAAGCCTTTGGTAGAGGCTAGGCTGTCGGCATTCATCCGCCCCGTTCCGTGAAGCTCCATGTGGTCTGGTCTAGTGCGCTCATCGCCTACCGCATTCCAGATGTAATAGCGAAAACTAACTTGTTCTCTGTTCGTTGTCTCAGGGATTAAGCGGTTGGGGTGCGGTACAAACTACCGCTTCTGTCAGAACCCCGATGCCCCCGATGAAAAGGATTTGCCCGATTATGCAGCGTTAAAAGCATTAAATGGTGAAATCCCCTAAATCCTAAAAA
>LIUI01000022.1:0-56762 GCA_001462235.1 Fibrobacteria bacterium GUT307 | reverse complement strand
GGGGTATCGGGGTTCTGACAATAAGGCATGTTATTTTCTATATTACCCCCTATGATAACTCCAATGAGCAGAGTTGTGGTGGTAGCCACGGATGCAAGCAAAGAGGAAACTTTGAATAGCCTCCGGGAATGGGGTTTGTTGCACGTTAAGCCCCTGCAAAATCCGGAAAACGAACATGTTTCCATTGCTAAAGCCACTCTCTTAAACGCAGAAAAGATTTTAGAAGCCCTGCCCTCAAAGCCCTCCGGCAATACGGAAGACTTGGAAGACCACAATTTACTTCCGCAAATAAGCGGCGTAGTGCAAAGCAAAAAAGAAGCAGAGGAAGCCTTGACCAAAAGCTCGGCAGAATTAAAAAGAGTAGAAGCTTTTGGCGAATTTGACCCTCATAGCATAAGAAAACTCCAAAAATACGGCATAAATATCAAGCTATACAGCGCAGAAGAAAAAGCCTACAAAGGCAAAGATGCAAGCAAAGGCTTTGTGATTAAGGAATTCAAAAGAGTAAACGGTCAAGTATTTTTTGCAGTTTTTGGCGAAGATTCCATAAATTTGCCATATACGGAAATACCCTTGCCCTCAAAGTCCATTGCAGAATTAAAAGAAGATAGAGACAACGCAGTAAACACTATTGCAGAGTGCAACAAGAGATTGGCCGTATATGCAAACAAGAAAAAGAAAGTAGGGGAGCTTGTAGTAAGGGCTTCTGACGAACTTGCGTTTAAGGTTGCGGGTGCAGGCATGCACTCGGAAATTGGAGTTTGCTTTATACAAGGTTATTGCCCAAAAAATAAATTGGCATCGCTAAAAGAGCTTGCGGCAAAAAACAGCTGGGGAATTCACGCACAAGAACCTTCCAAAGATGAAGCTGTCCCAACACTTTTAACACACAAAAAAGCAGTAAAACCCATAGATGCTCTTTACAGCGTTTTAGGCATAACTCCCGGCTACAGAGAGATAGATGTAAGCTCTGTATTCTTATGCTTTTTCAGCATATTCTTTGCCATGATTGTTGGGGATGCCGCTTACGGTTTGTTATTTATGGGCATAACGTTTTTTGCGTCAAAAAAATTCAAAGATGCCCCGCGTTATCCTTTCCATTTTCTTTATTTAATGAGCGGTTGCACAATAGTTTGGGGTATCTTAAATGCAAGCTACCTAGGCCTTAATACAGAAGGCAAAGCAATGCTAGTCCCCGCAGTTCTAGACATACTAAGGGCATCTTGGGCACCGGAAGGTTTAAAAAATCTGGCATCTTGGATTAGAGATTCAGATAACACAAAATTCCTGTGCTTTGTGCTTGCTGTTATACATTTAACTATTGCTCATATTTGGAATGCTTGGGCACATAGAGACGAAAAAGCAACGGTTATTTCACAAATAGGCTGGCTTTGCACCACTTGGATGATGTTTTTCTTAGCCAGAAATATGGTTCTTGGGCATAATTTTCCCCAAGAGGTCCTTTATCTTGGCATTGGCGGCGCGGTTTTAATTGTGGTTGGCGCAATTATAAAAGCCGAGTGGTTTAGCATTGGAATGCTGCCTTTGAATTTAGTTAGCAACCTTGTGGATGTTATAAGTTATATCCGCTTGTTTGCGGTGGGCATGGCAGGTTACAGCGTGGCAAATGCTTTTAACAATATGGTAGCTCCCTTGTTTGGCTCTATTCCGGGCGCAATAGGGGGTGCTTTAATTCTTTTGTTGGTGCACGCTTTGAATGTTGCGCTTGCGGCTATGGGCGTTGCGGTTCATGCCGTGCGTTTGAACACTTTGGAATTTTCGAATAATATTGGGGTGGAGTGGAGCGGCAATGCTTACACGCCTTTCAAGAGGAATATTTAACCTTTCAACAAAGAGGAAATCATGGAAATACAGACGATGAAGACACTTGGTGAAATGGGCGCGACCGCTGCTCTTGGCATATCGGCGATTGGCTCGTCCATAGGCATTGGCATGGCAGGTTCTGCCGCCGTAGGTTCTTGGAAAAAGGCTTACGCCCAGGGCAAGAACGCTCTTTTCACTTTGCTTGTGTTTGTTGGCGCGCCTATGTCGCAAACCATTTACGGCATGATTATGCTGATATTCATAAACAACGCCGTTGTTCAAAACCCAGAGAACTGGGCTGCTTACTTAGGTGCAGGCATTTTTGGCGGCTTGGGTATGGCAACTTCTGCGTGGTTCCAAGGCAGAGCCGGCGCAGCCGCAGCAGATGCTCTTAGCGAAACAGGCAAGGGTTTTGCCAACTACCTAATGGTTTTAGGTGTTGTAGAAACCATTTCGCTATTTGTGCTGGTATTCACGCAAATGGCATTTGTAAGCGTAAAGTAAACCCTATGTAAATGCAAACGCAATAAACCTGCCGTCCTAACTCGGCGGCGGGTGTTGGTAATGTATTTAGATACACTGATAATAGGCGGCGGTCATGCCGGGATTGAGGCGGCGAATGCGGCGTGGAGAATCGGCGTAAAAACCGCTATGCTCGTTTTAGACAAAAAAAGCATTGGGCGAATGAGTTGCAACCCGGCCATCGGCGGCGTTGGCAAGGGACAAATGGTGCGCGATATTGATGCTATGGGCGGCTTGATGGGCGTTTTGGCAGATATGGCAGGCATAATGTTTCGCACATTGAATGCCAGCAAAGGGCCTGCCGTTTGGGGGAATCGTGCGCAGTGCGATATGAATTTATACAGCGAACTTGCACAAGAAACTTTGGAAAATTTGAGCGGCTTGGAAATAATTGAAGGCGAAGCGGTTGCTCTGGAAAAAGAAGGGGAAAATTGGAAAGTGAGCACTCAAAGCGGCATGCAAATACTTTGCAAAGCGGTGATCATTGCAAGCGGGACTTTTTTAAGTTCAAAAATGTTCACAGGCTTGGATAAAGTAAGCATAGGAGGGAGAATAAATGAACCAAGTTCTGATTTACTCCCTTTATCGTTGCATAAATTAGGCATAAAAACACGCCGCTTAAAAACCGGAACTCCAAGCCGCATAGATACTGCAAGCGTTGATTTTTCCAAATGCGAAGTCCAGCTTGGAGACTTGAACCCCTGGGCTTTTAGCAGCAAAAGCGATGCCGCATATTTGTGCAACTCTGCAAAATGCTATTTGACCAGAACCACCAAAGAAACCCATAGAATTTTAGAATCTGCCTTTGAAAAAAGCCCACTATTCACAGGTAAAATCCAAGGCATAGGGCCGCGTTATTGCCCAAGCATAGAAGATAAAATAAAACGTTTTGCAAACAAAGAAAGCCACCAGTTATTTTTAGAACCCGAAACAAAAAACGCAGACCGAATCTATGTAAACGGCTTTAGTTCCAGTTTGCCGGAAGAAATTCAAATAGAAGCAATGCGCACAATACCGGGCTTGGAAAATGTCCATGTTTTGCAAATAGGCTACGCCGTTGAATACGATGCGGTAAACGCCAACGAATTGCATCCAACCCTTGAATGCAAAAAACACTCCGGGCTTTATTTTGCAGGGCAGGTATGCGGCACAAGCGGCTATGAAGAAGCAGCGGCACAAGGCATAATAGCCGGCATAAATGCAGCATTGAAAATAAAAGGCGAACAACCCTTTGTGCTTTCAAGAGCAGACAGCTACATAGGAGTTTTAATAGATGATATTACCACAATGGAATGGAACGAGCCCTACCGAATGTTCACAAGCCGTGCGGAATACCGCCTATTTTTACGTTCAGACAATTCAGAGGCAAGGCTTTGCGAAAAAGCGTACAAAATAGGGATGCTTACTGAGGGTGAATGGAAAAATTACGGGCATGAAAAGAGTAGGGTAGAGGCTGCTAAAAAATTTTTGAGCGAAAACTCAGGAACCCCAGAACAGATTGCACCGATTTTGGCAGAGAGCGGTCAAGCATTGGTTACAGAGCGAACAAGATGGCTAAGCATTCTAAAACGCCCCAGCATAAAAGCAGAAGATTTTTTTGAAGTAGCCTGCCCGCAAATTCCCCTAACCAGAAAAGAAAAATGGCACCTACTCTCCGAAGAACTTTACAGTGGCTTTTTCGTTAGAGCCGCAGAGGAAATTGCAAACCAGCAAAAAATGGCAAACTTCAAAATCCCCCCGGATTTTGACTACAACAAAATAAACGCTTTGAGCATTGAAGCCCGTCAAAAACTAAGCGCAGCCACACCTCTTACTTTGGGAGCCGCCGCAAAAGTAGCAGGGGTGCGCTCCGGGGATATTGCCGTAATTTTACATCACCTTCGCTTTAAACCGCCAAACTAGTCCTCAATGCAACAAAGGACTGGAAAAAAACTTGACGAAGTTTTTTTATTTTTCTATATTTAATGCTGATTATGACTTTGAGCAACTAAACAAAGGAGATAAAACGATATGCCATTTACGCATCTTGATAAACTGGAAGCAGAAGCTATTTATATTTTCCGCGAGGTAGCCGCCGAGTGTGAGCGTCCTGTGATGCTTTATTCCATTGGCAAAGATTCCTCTGTTATGCTGCATTTAGCTATGAAAGCATTCTTTCCAGAAAAGCCGCCTTTTCCTTTTTTACACATTGATACAAGCTGGAAATTCAAAGAGATGATAGCTTTCCGCAATAAGCGAGCACAAGAGTTAGGCATCAATATGCTGGTTCACCGCAATGAGGAAGCCATAGCACGGGGTATAAACCCCTTTGATAATGGTGCTGCCTATACCGATATTATGAAAACTCAAGCGCTCAAGGACGCTTTGACAAAATACGGATTTACGGCGGCATTCGGCGGTGGACGGAGAGACGAGGAAAAATCCCGTGCCAAGGAGCGGATATTCTCTTTTCGCAACAAGCACCACGCATGGGATCCAAAAAACCAAAGGCCAGAAATGTGGAAACTCTACAACACTAAAATAAATAAAGGCGAAAGCATCCGGGTTTTCCCCATTTCTAATTGGACAGAAAAAGATATTTGGCAGTATATTAGACGGGAAAATATCCCTATAGTATCGCTCTATTTTGCGGCGGAACGCCCGATAGTATATCGCGATGGCAATGTAATCATGGCAGATGACGAGCGGATGCGCTTTTTACCAGGTGAAAAACCAGAAGTAAAAAAGGTACGCTTCCGCACTTTGGGCTGCTACCCTCTCACAGGCGGGGAAGAATCTGAGGCAGATACGCTAGATGCGGTAATTTCAGAGACGCTAGCTTCCATTACCAGCGAACGTACAAGCAGGGTTATAGATAACGAGGCGGCAGGCAGCATGGAACGCCGTAAGCGGGAAGGCTATTTTTAGAGGAAAAAGAGGTTTTTTTAAAAAAATGTATCATAAATAAAAAAAAAATGTATCATTTGTAAAAAAATAATGTATATTATAGGTATATGCCCTCAGTTTTTGCATATTCCGATTATCGAGCCTTTATGCGCGATGCTTTTGCCGAAAAAAAGGCTTCTAGCCGCTTTTCTTGGCGAGAATTCGCCAAAAGAGCCGGTTATGCCTCCCCTGTTTTCCTAAAACTAGTAGCAGAAGAAAAAAGCTCCCTAAGCCCAGAAGGCATAGAAAGAGTAGGCTTGGCACTAGGTTTAACCGATAAAGAACAGGAATTTTTCAGGATTCTGGTTCCCTTTACCCATGAAACAAACAACGAAAAAAAGCAAAAGCTATTCAACGAAATGCGAAAAATCGCCGCTTTGTGCAAAAATCATGTTGTAGAAGCAACTTTATATGACTATTATAAAGAATGGTATCACTCCGTGATACGAGAATTGGCTCCAAATGTATCATCAGAAAGCGAAATTTCAAAATTATTGGTCCCAAAAATCCCAGTGCCGCAGGTTAAGGCTTCTATTGCCCTATTGCTCAAACTGGGCTTATTGGAAAGGGATTCCCAAGGCAAATATCATCAAAGCAACAAACATTTAACAACAGGTGATAGCATAAATTCAATGGCTATCCGCAAACACCATGAAAATATGGGCGTTTTAGCGGTTGCGTCTTTAGAAGCCATTTCAAAAGAAGAGAGGGATATTTCCGGTATAACAATGGGATTGTCAAAGGAGGGATTTGAGGCAGTGAAAGCGGAAATTGCAAATTTTAGGCGTAGAATAAAAGAGATCGCTGTGCAAAGCGGAAGTGAAGACGAATCGGTGTATAGAATAAATTTGCAACTATTCCCGCTCTCAAAGGCAGCACGCAAAACTAAGGAGGCAAAATGAAAACATTTTCATTAATTGCGCTGCTGGCATTACTGCTATCTTGCACGGGTGCAAAAAAACCGCAGCCAGAGCAACCGCCTAGCGTTGCCGGCGGCACAAGCGAAGAAACCAATGCCCTCGCTTACAACGAGGTTTTACCTACTGTAGGCAGAGATGGCCACAGCCAAACAGCGCTTGCTTTCAAAAATCCAAACAGCTATATAGCCTCCTTGGAAGATGGCGGAAAATTCTCTGTGGCGGTTGCTTTTGAAATCAGCGCGTGGTTCAAAATAGACAGCTTACCGGAAAAATCTGCCACGCCTTATAACTTGGTTAGCAAGCCTTTGGGCTTTAGCCTTGCTCTTGTGAATGGAGCCTGCGGCACAGATACCCCCGCCTTTGCATTCTTTTTGCCAAGCGAAACATTGAATTTTACCTGTGAATACGCAGTTTTATCTAAAAAACCTGTAAAAGCAGGTTTATGGACTTTTGTAGAAGCAAAGTGGGACGGCCGTTATTTAACGCTTTATCAAGACGGTTCTGCGGTAGCCCGGGAAGAGCGGATCATAGCTGTTTTGCCCTTTTCAGAATCCCCTGTTTATTTAGGCAAAGCCGGGATTCCCTTTGCAATAGACGGACTTTCAATGAACACGGAGGCACTATGACCATAGACGAAAATATAAATGAAGCGCAAGAAGCTGTTTGCATAGCGAACAAAGCCGGCCGCATACTCATAGCCAATAAGCGTTTTTGCAAAATGTTTGGCTTTGAGCAAAGCGAGGTTAAATGGCACTATTTGTGCGATCTATATCGCTACAAAGAGGATATTAGCCACGCGAAAAGCGAAGATGTTTTGCAAATAAGAATGCGTAACCGTGCCGGCCGCAGTTTTCCCTGCGTTCTCACTCGCCGGGCCACAAAATCCGTAGAGGGTATTCCTTTGCAGTTGCATTCCATACAGAGGGTGCAAGGGGTGTAAATTTTCTACCTTCCTGCCATGGATTTAAAGAAAACAGGAGACTGCTACCTGGCATTTGTCATCATGCCTGCAATTTTTGGAAATTGAACTTTTCCGTTAATCCCATAGCGCATTTTCACGCATTTAAATCTTTGTAATATTTCCAAGGTTCAAAAAGTCATTGGAGCAATGTAGTGCTTGCAATGGCAGCTAGGCAGTGAAGCACCTCAATCGTTCAGTCCTTTGCTACGCCTAAACATCATAAAAATCAATATTCCGCTGTAGATGGTTTTTCTCTATATTGTCTGAACCCAGATACCCCCGATTTTTAGGATTTAGGGGATTTCAACATTTAATGCTACATAATCGGGTTAATCCTTTTCATCGGGGGCATCGGGGTTCAGACAAAAAGGTTTCGCGCTCAGTTCTGGAGACAACGAACACTAAACAAGTAGCCCTTAACGTCGTAGTTATAGCCCGCGTACTCTATGCCGTAATCCATGTACCTGCTGTAGGCAATGTTGCTAAAGCTCTCGCTACTGCTCCACCAATTACCGTAGTAGCCAACATTGCCGAAACCGCCAGAGTAGCCGTAGCCGCCTGGCAGAGCAGAAAAGTTGTACTTGTCCATGCCATTGCCACTAACACCATCATAATAGTTCCAGCCACTAGTTGCTTTCAGATACCTGCCTGCTGTATAGCTGTCGTAATGACTTTTCTCACTACCTTCGCCGTTATTCTCCCCATCTACCCAACGGAACAGCTTATCCCAATCATCATTGCTCGGAATATACCAACCAGAAGGACAAATACCTTGATGCTTTGACTGTATTTGGCTTGAGCAACTACTTGAGTTACAACTTGATGGAAGGTTCATTGCCGTTGACCAATCGTACAATCTGCCATGCTTTGCGCAATTGGCCTGAACTTCGCTACCCGATAACATAATGTAATTGCCACTTTCATTATCATAAACCAGGCCGCCTTCACCGTAACATTTGCTGCCGGGCACATTAGAATCTAAATTCTTAGCCATCCAGGTTTGGCTTCCGATGGTTACCGTTTCAAAGAAATTAGAACTGCTAGAACCACCATCGACAACTGACGATGACGATGGAGGAAAGCCACCGCCACTGTCTGGTGAGCAGGAAGCGAGTATCTGAACCACGATACCCCCGATGAAGAAGATAAAGAGGATGGGAAAATAGAGGTTTTTGAAACCTAGCTTAGTACTGTTCATAATGAACTCCTTTGTTGAGGGGTTTAAAGGGAAATTCTGATTTTATGTATGGGAAAAAGTTGAACGCGTATATATATGTTTTGATGACATTCCCGGCATTTCGGTTACGGGTGCAAGGCTTGGCCTGCACTTAAAGCTCCGGTTGCCGTATTGGGGGCGTTGTATAACATCATGAGCACAAATGTAGAAATATTTTTGGGGCTTGTCAAGATATATTAGGAAATTTATTTTCTACCTTCCTGCTATGGATTTAAAGAAAATCGAAGACGGCTTTCGCCTTGTCTTAGAAGGTTTGGGGGAAAATCCCTCAAGAGAAGGCTTGCAAAAAACGCCTACACGCGTAGCAAAAATGTACGCAGAACTCTTATGCGGACTAAATAACCAAGAAAAAGAAGAAGATATTTTAGCCACTCAATTCGTTGAAAAATACGATGAGATGATACTCTTAAAAGACATTCCGGTAACCAGTATATGCGAACATCATTTTTTGCCATTCACCGGCGTAGCTCATTTGGCATACGTGCCGGGCAACCGCATAGTAGGGCTTTCAAAACTAGCCCGTGCCGTTGATTTTTACGCCCGCCGCCCCCAAGTACAGGAACGCCTTACCACCCAGATAGCAGAACTCATACATAAATCCTTAGAACCGCAGGGTGTAGGTGTAGTACTCGAATGCGCCCACACCTGCATGACTATCAGAGGCATAAAAAAAACAGGTTCCGTAATGTTCACAAGCAAACTGATAGGCACTTTCAAAAGCAACCCCACCACAAGAGCCGAATTTTTCTCAATGATAGGAAAATGAATTTCTAAATTTATAATATGCGCACTATAGAACAAATAAGAAGCAAAGGCTTGCCGCTTAAGGGCAATGATATTGATACAGACCGTATTATACCGGCACGGTTTTTGAAAAGCGTAACTTTTGAGGGCTTGGGTGAACATGCCTTTGAAGACGATATTGAAGATATTAGCAAACAGGGCAAAACACACCCTTTTAGAGAGCCCAAATATAAGGGAGCAGGGATTTTGGTTTCCAATCGCAATTTTGGCTGCGGTTCCAGCAGGGAGCATGCCCCACAAGCTCTTTTGCGCTTTGGAATAAAAGCCATTATAGCAGAAAGTTATAGCGAAATTTTCTTTGGGAACTGCGTTTCAATAGGAATTCCATGCTTTACTGCAAATCACGAAATTATTGAAGAAATTTTGGAATGGATTGAGAAAAACCCGTCTGCGGAATTTTCCGTTTGCACCAAGGAACTTAAAGCCACGCTTGGCGAAAAATCCTTTGCTCTCAAATTGGCAGATGGCCCGCGTGGGCAATTCTTAGACGGTTCTTGGCATGCCAGAAGCGTTTTGCTTTTGAATAAAGAAAAAATTGAAACCCTAGCAAAATCCCTCCCCTACTAAAACCAATATGAAACCTCTAGTTATAATCCCCACTTACAACGAAATGGAAAACATTCCGGATTTTATTCCTTTGGTATTAAAACAAAATGAAAATCTGGAAATCCTAGTTGTGGACGACGGCTCCCCAGACGGCACGGGAGATTTTGTAGAAAATTTGAGCAAAGAAAATAACCGAGTTCATATTTTGCGGCGAGAAAAAAAGATGGGGCTTGGCACAGCTTATGTAGCCGGCTTTAGATGGGCATTGGAAAAGGATTACGATAGAATTTTTGAAATGGATGCAGACGGAAGCCACAACCCGCAGGCTTTAAGCACTTTTTTAAAAGAATCCGAAAATGCAGATTTGATTTTGGGAAGCAGGTATTTGAAAGGAAAAATTTCCGTTGTGAACTGGGACTGGAAAAGGTTAATTTTGAGCTATGGCGCAAATCTTTACACAAGAATTGCAACAGGAATGCCTTTTTCAGATGCCACAGGAGGCTTCAAATGTTTTAGCCGCAGTGCTTTGCAAAGCCTAGACTTAGACAAATTAAAGAGCGATGGATATTGTTTTCAAATAGAAACAACGCATAAACTCTGGAAAAAAGGCTTAAAAATAAAGGAAATTCCCATAGTTTTCACAGACAGAACAAAAGGCACATCAAAAATGAGCGGCGGCATAATATCAGAAGCCTTCTTTTTGGTGCTTAGATTGAGGTTTAAGGGTTCTGAATCTCCTCAATCTCTTTAGGGATTCCTTTAGACAAATTTTCGCAACCATTTTCTGTGATTAGCAAATCGTCTTCCAAACGAATTCCGAGATGCTCGGCGTAAAGTTTTCCGTCTATTTCTATTTCAAAATAGCCGTAAATGCCGGGTTCATTTGAGATTAACATTCCGGGTCTCAAGGGTTCTTTAAGGTAATCCTTGTCCGGCATTCCTTCGTGCACAATGTCTCCGATTAAATGGCTAATGCCATGCGGATTTTTATTGTAGCAGCGTTTCATTTTTCCACCGCGTTTAGTAAAGCGTTCTTTCAGTTTTTTTTCTAAAAAAAGCCAAGCCTCCTTACCAAGCTCTTCTAAAAATATATTGGCTTTTACATTTTTTTCATGAAATTTTTGCGTATCTAAAACTATTTTGTAGAGCAGTTTTTGCAAAGGATTGAATTTTCCGCTTGCGGGAAGGGTACGGGAAATATCGCTGCAAACAGCATTATAGCGGCAGCCAAAATCCAAAAGGATTAAATTTTCTCTTTCAATAAGGCAGTCTTTTTTTGAATAATGCAGGGTAGCGGCATTTTTGCCGGCTGCTACTATGCTTGGAAAGGCTAGGCCATTGTTTGTTTGTTGCAGCATAAAGCATTCAAGGTTGGCACACAGCATACGCTCGTTTTTGTAGTTGGAAATTTTTGGCAAGATTTTTAGAAAGGCATTTTTAGTAATTTCCTGTGCTTTTTTTGCAAGAACAATTCTCTCCGGTTCCAAAACAACCCTTTGAGAAAGGTGAATTCTAGAAACATCTTTGATTTCTTGTTTGCAATTTAACAGTTTGTTTTGAATATCATTTGAAAAGATATGATTTTCCTCTAGGTTTTCAATCCGTTTTTCAAACCAAAGGCTAAATTCTTCTAAGGGTAAAATATTTTTAAAACCCGTAATTTCCTTTATGTACGGTTCCGGCAATCCTAGCCTAATTCCATTCCAAAACTCCTTTTTAGCATTTTTTTTTCCTAAAAACAAAATTTCACTTTCCGTTTGCGGGTCTAAAACCAAAATTGCGCCGCTTTGATTTATGCCCGTAAGGTATAAAAATTCCGGGTTTTGGCAAATTCTCTCTTGATTTTCGCTCTGAACAGAAAAATAAACGCATAATGAATTCAAATTTTTCAAATGCTCCTGCCTGCGTTTGGCATAATAAAGCGGAGCCTTGTCTCCTAACCCTTCGGAAAGGAACACTTGTGAATATTTCATTGTGGGAAAGATAGATAAATTTTTCTACATTCCCATTCATGGAAACCCGCTACAATCATAGAGAAATTGAAAGTAAATGGCTCAAAAACTGGGACGAGCAAAAAAATTTTAAGCCGGCGAGCGATGCAAATCCCGCTGCAAAAAAACAAGAGCATTTTTCCATTGTGATTCCGCCGCCAAATGTAACCGGTGCTCTGCACCTTGGCCATGCGCTTAACAATACCATTCAAGATATTCTCATTCGCTATAACAGAAAACTGGGCAAAAATACGCTTTGGATACCCGGCACAGACCACGCAGGAATAGCAACGCAAGCAGTTGTGGAAAAACGATTGCTCCAAGACGAAAAAAAGACCCGCCACGATTTGGGCAGAGAAGAACTGGTTAAAAGAATTTGGAAATGGAAAGATGAATACGAAGCCCGCATTACAAACCAGTTAAAATTGCTGGGTTCAAGCTGCGATTGGGACAGGCAAAGATTTACCCTTGACTCGATTTGTGCAAAAGCGGTTCGCTATGCCTTCTTTAATCTTTTTAAAAAAGGCTTGATTTACCGGGGTAAACGCTTGGTGAATTGGGATACCCATTTGCACACCGCCGTTGCAGACGACGAAATTTATCACGAAACAGTCAAAGGGCATTTTTGGACTTTCAAATACCCACTCGCAGACGGCAGCGGCTACATTCCCGTTGCAACCACCCGCCCGGAAACCATTTTAGGCGATACAGCCGTAGCAGTTCACTCGGAAGACGAACGCTACAAAAAATTTATAGGCAAAACCCTGCTCGTTCCCTTTGTGAATAGGGAAATTCCGGTTATAGCAGATGCAATTTTGGTTGACATGGAATTTGGAACAGGCTCGGTAAAGGTTACCCCCGCCCACGACCCAAACGATTACGCAACAGGGCTTCGCCACAAATTGCCAATGCTCAATATCCTAAACGAAGATGGCTCTCTGAATGAAAATGCAGGCGAGTTTAAAGGCTTAAAAGGCGAAAAAGCTAGAACTGCCGTTGTTGAGGGCTTGGAAAAAGCAGGTTTATTGCTCAAAGTAGAAGACCACGAGATGCAGATTGGAAAAAGCGACCGCTCCAAAACTATAATAGAACCGTATTTAAGCGACCAATGGTTTGTAAAAATGGACAAACTAGCAGAACGAGCTATGCAAGCAGTAGAAAACGGCGAGGTAAAATTCACCCCTGCACGCTATGCAAAAAATTACCTAAACTGGCTAGGCGAAAAACGAGACTGGTGCATATCAAGGCAACTCTGGTGGGGTCATCAAATCCCAATATGGCATGTGGAGAAGTTGAGAGTTGAGAGTGGAGGGTTGAGAGTTGAAGAAATTCTGAAAGGATGTTTTTTAGATAGGAGCGATATTCATTTTTATAAAGCGGAAAGCGGTGATTGGCTGGTTTGTTCTCTGGAAATGGATTTGAAGGAAAATGAGATTGAAGGATTAAAATTAACCAGAGATCCCGATGTTTTAGATACTTGGTTCAGTTCTGCGCTTTGGCCCCATAGCACAATGGGATGGCCTGGTGAAACAGAAGATTTAAAAGATTTTTATCCAACATCGGTTCTTGTAACTGCGCGGGATATAATTTCACTCTGGGTTGCTAGAATGGTTATTTTTAGCCAAGAAAATTTGGGCAAAATTCCGTTTGACAATGTTTATATCAACCCCACAATTTTAGATGGGCTTGGGCGCAGAATGAGCAAATCGCTCGGCAATGGGGTGGACCCACTTGACATCATTGAAAAATACGGCGCAGATGCCCTGCGTTTTGTTATGTGTTCAATGTGCACGGAAAATCAAGAGGCAAGGCTGCCTGTTAAAAAAGAAAAATTGGAAGACGGCAGGGAAATAAATGTAAGCGAAAAATTTGAAATAGGGCGGAATTTTGGAAATAAATTGTGGAATGCGGCAAGATTTTTGCAACCGCATATAGTTGAGAGTGAAGAGCTCCGAGTTGAGAGTTGTGCTAAGTTGGAAGATAAGTGGATATTGTCTCGGTTAAATACTGTTGTAAGGCAAATTCAGAATGCCTTTGAAAATTACCGGTTTTCCGAATATGCGGCTATAATTTATCATTTTGTTTGGGACGATTTGTGCAGCCGTTATTTGGAAATTAAGAAGGGCGATATTTCCAAGGAATCCAGTTCTTTGCTCTCGCATTCGCTTTACACGGTTTTGGATTTGCTGCACCCGATAATGCCTTTTATTACGGAGGAATTGAATTCTATTCTTTTCCCAAATTCGCAAAGGGTTATTTTAAGGCAATGGCCAAAGGCAAACGAAAAGTTGATAAATGCAGAAATTGAAAAGCAGTTTGAAGATGTTTTTGCCATTGTAGAGGCAGTCCGTTCCGTGCGGGGCCGTTATTCCATAGCACCTGCTCAAAAAATTGCAGCCGTTGCACGCACCTCGGAAAAATTGGAAAATTGCAAAAATATGATAATGGATTTGAGCGGTCTTTCTTCCTTTGAATTCGGAGTGGATTTAAAAAAGCCTGCATTTAGCGCAAGTGTGGTTATCCCCGGCGGGGAACTCTTTATTCCGCTAGAAGGTATTTTAGATAAAGAAAAGGAAATTGCCCGTTTAAAAAAAGAAATTGAAAAGGCAGAGAATTTTGCAGTTAATATTGAGAAAAAACTTTCCAACGAAAATTTTGTGAAAAACGCCCCCGCAGCGGTTATAGATGGCGAACAGCAAAAATTAGCTACACAAAAGGATATTGTGGAAAAAAGCAAAGCGGCATTGGAGGAATTATGCCTTACATAGCAATGGCAAGGAAATGGAGGCCTCGCACCTTTGACGAGATGGTAGGGCAGGAACACATTGCCCAAACACTCAAAAATGCTCTGGCAACAGGCAATATTCACCATGCTTTTATGTTCTCTGGCACTAGGGGCGTGGGCAAAACTACTTCGGCACGGATTTTGGCTTCAATGCTGAATTGCACAGCAGAGAGCGGAAAGCCTTGCTGCGAATGCGAGAGTTGCAAAGCCATTGCCGCAGGCTTGTCTATGGATGTTGTAGAAATGGATGCCGCCAGCAATAACGGCGTGGACGATATGCGTGAAATCCTAAGCGATACGCAATATCCGCCTATGAACAGCAAGTACAGAATTTTAATCATAGACGAGGTTCATGCCATTTCAAAAGCGGCTTGGAATTCAATGCTTAAAACATTGGAAGAACCGCCTCCATACTTGGTTTTTATTTTTGCCACAACAGAAATAAACAAGGTTCCTGCTACAATTTTATCCAGAGTGCTGAGTTTTGATTTCAGAAGAATTTCACCGTTGCAAATCTCAAAGCGGCTTGCTTTTATATGCGAGCAAGAAGGCATAAAGGCAGCACCGGAGGCTCTCTCCATAATCTCGGAAAAAGCAGATGGTTCTATGCGTGATGCCCTTACAATCTTTGACGAGGTTTTTGTTTACAGCGGAAATACCATAACAAAAGAAACCGTGCAAAGTGCGCTAGGCATTCCACCAGATACCCTTTATTTTGAGCT
This sequence comes from Fibrobacteria bacterium GUT307, assembly GCA_001462235.1. GTDB lineage: Bacteria > Fibrobacterota > Fibrobacteria > Fibrobacterales > Fibrobacteraceae > Fibrimonas. The sequence goes on along the minus strand of LIUI01000022.1, from coordinate 41,525 downwards.
TCTTAAAGCCTTTGAAGCACACGACGCAAAAGGCAGTTTTGAGATTTTGGAAAAAGCTATGGCAGCAGGTGCAGAAATACAGATGTTTTTAGATGGCTTTGTAAAATTTTTGCGGAATTTCTTATATGCGAGAATCGGGCTTTCTGCGGAGCAACTGGAAATATCGCAGGCGAGTTTAGATAGCTTAAAAGCCCTTGCCCCAACATTTGAGCAGGGAGATATTTTGCGAATAGTGAAAATCATAACAGAACTCAATGAAAAATGCTCAGCTAAGCACGGCTTAAATCCCCGCTTGCTGGCAGAGACCGAGTTCTCAAAAATCGCTTGGCTAGACAGGGTAGCTAACATAAAAGAAGTGCTTGAAAATATGCAAAACGCCCCTCCAAACGAGGTGAGCCAAAAAAAAATCGGTGGTTTTACCGCCCAAGCAACAGCCCGCAACGGTAGGGGCGTTGCAGGCAACGCCCCTACCGTTTGAAAATGACCTTAAACAAAATCCTTGCTTTGCGGATTTTGTAAAATATATGGAATTGAAAGTTACAGGCACAAAGGAGATCCAAAATGGACATGCAGCAAATGATACGCTCAATGCAGAAGATGCAAACTCAGATGAAGAAGACCCAGGAGGACTTGCAGAGTCAGAGCTTTAGCGCAGAGGCCGGCGGCGGCGCGGTTAAGATTACCGTAAATGGAAACGGTACTGTAACCGAACTCAAAATTGCACCGTCTGCTGTGGATGCCAGCGATGTAGAGGCTTTGGAAGACCTTCTGATGGCGGCATTCAATGAGGCTATTGCTAAAAAGGATAATGCTTACCAAGAAAGCGTTGGAGCCATCACCAAAGGCTTGAAGTTACCAAATTTCCCTTAATATATCTGCGTTAACTCCCTCTTTCCAGATATATAGCAATCTTTCGTTCCAGGTTCGTTCTTCTAGGGATGCATCGTCTGCTCCGCCTATTTTGCGGTAAAAATTCTCAAGCTCCATTTTCAATTCATTTGCACGGATAGAAGCACCGGTTGCCATATTCAAGGCTATCAAAAAGTAATATGTTTTTGCCCTTGTAACTCTGGAAGTGTTATGAATTTTTAATTGGTTTGAAAATAAGCTAAGGGATTCTCGTAGGTTGTTTTGGTACTCAATTTTATCTTGGTTTTGGGAGTACTTTAGCACAGCGTGTATGGTTGTGTAAAAACCAATATCGCAATAAACCCCTTCCTTATCGCCAATCACAAGGCCGTTTCCGCCTTTTTCTGCTAAATACAGGGATTCTATAGTTCTTTGCAGATTGCGGTTAGGGTTGGAGAATGCATCTGTGTTTTCAACGCCTATCATTTTTTTACGTGCGGCTATTCCCCTTGAAAGAATGCGTTTTGCATCTGCGCTGTATGGGAAAGAGGTGTGCCTTGCGTCCACGGCAAAATCGTTTATATCGTAGGAGGCAAATAGGCAGCTTGGGCAAACGGCAACCATTGTACGCAAAAAATCCCATCTTGGAAAACCATCTTTGGCAGTATATCTTGGAAACAAGCCATCTGCCCAAGATTCTTCGTATGCTTCCGGGCGAGGCACAAAAAAGTTTACGTGGTCGCAACCGCAAAAATAGCAGGTTCTAACATGGATTATGTAAGGTTGGTCTGCATCGTAGTGCAAAATTGTTTCGTGTTCTTCTTCTTCTTCTGCAATTTCAACAGTTGTGTATTTTTTGGCAATGCCAAGCAGGATAGGTTCTCTAATGGGTTTTTGCAAAAAGAGGTCTGCACCGGAGGCAAAGGCTTGTTTTTCTACAACAGCGGCGGGCTGGGCAGAAAACATAACTATGCTGGTTTCCGGGTAAAGATTTCTGATTTTTCTGGTTGCTTCGTAGCCGTCCATTTCTGGCATCATTATATCAACTATAACAAGCCCGGGACGGAAGGTTTCCATCTTTTGCAAACCTATAACTCCGTTTATGGCAGTTTCAACTTCGTAGCCATGCTGGTTAAGTGTTTGCTCCATAACTTTTAGCAAGGCCTGAGAATCGTCCATTACCAAAATTCTGTTGTTAGATTTTACAGCCATTAGGGGAATATAGCAATTCCTTTTAGCATGCTTTTTCTGAAAAAGCCTTTTTCTCTGCTATCGTAGCATTGCCTCTGCTGCTCAGGTTTTTCGCAAGAAAGGTAAAAAAGTTCCTCGTCTATGATAAAATCTTTGATTTCAACTGTATCTGCTAGGAGTTTTCTCTTAAAATGAATGCTGTCTAGAGCTGGGAAAATTTTTTGCAATTGTAGTTCCAAAAGCATCAGTTCTTGCCAATGCAAAAAAGCTACCTCCCTCTCAGACACGGGCCTGCCAGAGATGCTGGCTCTGCCAACGCTTGAAAAAGGCATTTCTTTTTCCATATTCCAAAGTGAAATATCAACCGTTGTTTTTTTTTCCGGGAAAAATTCTCTGTATAAAGTAGCAGCCATGTCCCAAAGCATTGGGTTTAGCGTATCGAAAGCTATGGTGTCGCCTATTTTAGGAATGTTTAGGCTTATGGGGGCAAATGGCGTGGGAATTTCAACGGTTTCGCCGCTTTTTCCTATTTGCCAAAGTAAAATTGGGTTGTCTGTACGGGTATTCACCAAGAGTAAATCGCCTTTTTCGGAATTTTCCCTGCAAAAAGCCAGTTCACAAACAAAATGTTTTTTTCCGTCAAAATTCCAGACAGAAAGAACAAAAAACCTTAAAAAAATGGCTAAAACAATAATGCAAACACAAAGGAATAAAATACCCCAAGCCCTTGTAGGTGAGGATTTTCGCAAAATTTTGCTTATATTTTTTTCTATATTTTTTTGCATCTCGCTGAAATTTAGGAAATTCTAAAATGGAAAAGGGCTTGGAAAATCTGGAAAAGAATGCGGTTGCTATTGCACAAACCGCAAAGAATGCTTCGCTTGAACTTAGAACTTTAAGTGCAGAAGTTCGCAATAACGCTTTAAAAGCGGTGGCAAAATCTATTTGCGCTCAAGAAACAGCAATAATAGAGGAGAATAAAAAGGATATTGAAGCGGCAAAAACTGGTGGCCTCTCACACTCAATGATAGACCGCCTTACGCTCAATCCAAAACGAGTGGAAGAAATGGCAAAGGGCGTAGAAGAAATTGCCGCCTTTGCAGACCCTCTAGGCAAGGTTCTGGAGCATAGAACTCTGAAAAACGGCGTTGATATAAGCCGTATTAGCGTGCCGTTAGGAGCTATATTTTTTATTTACGAAAGCCGCCCAAATGTAACAATAGATGGTGCTGCTCTGTGTTTTAAAGCAGGCAATGCGTCTATTTTGCGTGGCGGCAAGGAATCCGTGCATTCCAGCTCTTTTTTGGCAAAAATATTTTCTGATGCTTTGGCAGAATTTGGCATTTCAAAAAGCGCAGTTCAATACATAGACAATCCAGACCGCAACCTGCTTGGCAGCCTTTTGAAGCAAAGCCAATATTTGGATTTGGTAATTCCCCGTGGTGGAGAGGGCTTAATTAGAGCGGTGAGCGATCAGTCTAAAATTCCCGTGATAAAGCATTTTAACGGAATTTGCCATATTTACATAGACAAAAGCGCAGACTTAGACAAAGCCGCTCAGATTTTATACAATTCAAAAGTCCAGCGTCCAAGCACGTGCAATGCTGTAGAAACGGTGTTGTTCCACAAAGCTTTCCCAAAAGATGCTATGGAGCGTATTTTAATGCCGCTAAGAGACGCTGGAGTTGAATTTTTCTTTGGGAAACGAGGAATAGAGTATTTGGATTTAATGCTCTCTGTGTGCTTGGTAAACGATGTTAAAGAAGCCTGCGAACATATTGAAACATACGGTAGCCACCACACAGACGCCATAGTTGCAGAAGATGCCCAGGTTTTGGAATATTTTGCAAATAATGTGGATAGCGCAAGCGTAATGCTGAATGCAAGCACTCGCTTAGCAGATGGCGGTCAATACGGTTTAGGTGCCGAGGTAGGTATTTCCACAGATAAACTGCACGCAAGAGGCCCTATGGGCATTGAGAGTTTGTGCAGCTATAAATGGTTATTAAAAGGAAACGGACAGGTGCGGGAGTGAAAAAAATCAACTTTAACTCTCATGGCTTAATCCCCGCCATTGCCCAGCATGCCACAGACGGCACTGTGCTTATGATGGCTTGGATGAATGAGGAAGCCCTAAAACTCACTTTGGAAAAAGGGGAAATGGTATTTTGGAGCCGTAGCAGGGAAGAGCTTTGGCATAAGGGAGCCACCAGCGGAAACTATCTGAAAGTTGAGAGTTGGTCTCCGGATTGCGATTTTGATTGCCTTTTGTTCAAGGTTTTGCCGCAAGGAAATGGTGTTGCCTGCCATACCGGGGCAAAAAGTTGTTTTTTTGACTGGGAAAATGTTTCCACTGCCAAAAAATAATATATATTTATAGTAAACTTTTCTGAGGTGCATATTATGCTTAAAAAATTGGTTGCTGTTGGCTTCTGTGCCATAGCTTTCATGGCTTGTGAAACAAAATTAGACCCTACAAACCCCGAGTCTATAAGAAAGCATTTTGCCAAAATGCAGCCACCCATTCAAATGAGCAATGACCAGTTTGTCTCTTATGTAAAAAGCAATACTTCTTCCATTCAAAGCGACACTGCAAATATGAGCCTGTTCCTAACTTGCTCTAGAGATTATCTCAATACTCCAAGCAGCAAAGGCAATACCGCTCTTGGAACTGCCGTAAATAAGAAAAACATAGTTGTTGTAAAATACCTTTTAGACCGTGGTGCAGAAATTAATATAAAAAGTGACCAACTTGGCTTAACTCCACTTGAAGATGCCGCAACTCGTGATGATTCCACAGATACCGGAATTTTTCAAATGCTTTTGGCAGCACAAAAGCAAAGAGACCCTGAACTTCTCAATATTGGCATAGCCCTGCATTTGGCGGCTCGTTTTGGCATTCTCAGAAATGTGCAAGCTCTTGTTGAAGGTGGTGCAAATCCCAGTTCTAAAAGTTTGGAAGGCTTAACACCCCTTCACGAGGCGGCAAAAGAAGGCAGAAAGCCCGTTGTTGAATATTTGCTTTCCAAAAAAGTTGAAGTAAACCCTCTTGACCGGGATGGTTACACCCCTATGGACTGGGCAGAAGCAATGGGTGCAGGCTCAACATTCCCAGAAGTTGCCAAAGTATTGCAAAAAGCCGGTGGCAAACACACTGCGGCTTGGCGTGCAGCTATGTAATTCCTTTTTAAGCTCTTAGTTCCCGCTCGCCAAAGCGGGGTTCCTTTTATTTTACCTTTGGTAAAATTTTCGCCCGGTAAAAAATAAGGCTCTGTTTCTGCCAAATGCCGTGCATTATATGGGCAAACTCTTTGGCAAATATCACAGCCAAAAACGCTATGCTTTGCCCATTCTCTCTGTTCCTCGCTAAATTCCCCCCTATGCTCTATGGTAAGGTAAGAAGCACAGCGGCGGCTGTCTAGAAAACCGTCTTCGCTTAAAGCCTTATTAGGGCAAGCGTCTATGCATTTTCTGCATTTTGCACAACCGTTTGAGAATTGAGAGTTGAGAGTTGAGAGTTGAGAGTTTGGAATGTTTAATAGAATTCCTCCTATGAAAAATCCGCTTCCGAATTTTGGATTTATTAGCATTGTATTTTTGCCTATAAATCCTAGCCCTGCTATTGCCGCAAGTTCTCTTTCTGCAATGGGCAGGGAATCAACAAAGGGCAATCCGTTTAGTTGCAAAGCCCGTTCACGCAGTATATTTCCAATGATTATGTGATAATCTTTGCCGTGTGCGTAGGCTGCAATGGGTTCGTGTTTTTTTTGCAAAGATCTTGGGTATTTCCAAAGCCCAATCCATGCTGCATTGTAATTATTTGCAGGATGTTTTCTTGCCTCTGCGGTGCGTGCCATCCACTCCATATTTGCGTGATAGTTTTTTTCAATCCATTTGTCTAAGTGGCTTGCATTTGGCAATATCTTAGGGAGTAGGGTAGTTGCAGAAATTAGCAAGTCCATTCACGCTAACCTATCTGCCAGCAATAGGGCGTCTCTTAGCGAGGTGGGGCTTGCCTTGTTTTGCCAAGCTATATCAAAGCCAACTCCGTGATCAACGCTGGTGCGTAAAATGGGAAGCCCAAGCGTGGTATTTACCCCGCCTACTTTGCATTCTTTGCCAAAATCAAATGCAAGGGTTTTTGTAACCACGTGTCCTTGGTCGTGATACATAGCAATAACGCCATCATATATGCCGCTGTGCAGCTTAGGAAATACAACATCTGCGGGCAGGGGACCAATAGCATTGATTTTCATAGAGCGGAGTTTTTTTACGGCCGGCATTATGTTTTGTATTTCTTCTTTGCCAAATAAGCCATGCTCGCCTGCATGGGGGTTTATTCCGGCAACGCCTATTTTTGGATTTTCTATGCCCTTGTATTTTTTCAAAAATTCGTTCAGAAGTTTGCCAACCTTTACAATTCGCTCTGGTTTAGCCCTTTTTATAGCCTCTGCAAGGGAAACATGCGTGCTTACATGAGCAACCACCCAACCACCATGAACAAGAGCCAGCACGGGTTCCTTATCGCCGCACATCTCGCCAATAAATTCCGTGTGCCCCTGGAATTTTGGGATTGTTTTTTCTACAGCCTCTTTGCACAAAGGAGCCGTTACCACCGCCGCTGCATAACCCGCTTGCACAATTTCCACTGCTTGCCTAACCCAGGCAATACTTGCGGCACCGGCCGCCTTTGAAATTTTCCCCGGTTCAATTTTCCCTGCAAATTTTTCGCTGTCTATATATACAGGAGCATTGCATTTTTCACCGAGTACTTTTATATCGCCTATAAGAACAACGGGATGTTTGGTTTTTGGCGGTTTTGCCATGAGTTTAAGGCAAATTTCAGGACCTATGCCGTTAGGGTCGCCTATGGTTATGAGTATGGGTTTTTGCATGACACTGTTTCTCCATCTGCAAATATAGTTCTTAAAATAGGACTCATTGCAGCTTCTTTTGCAGAACGCAAAATTTTGCCGCTTTCGTTTTTGGTTATGGTATAGCCCTTTTTTAACTGCGTTTGGGGGTTTGCTGCTTTTGCTCTTTCTTCAAGCAGTTTTAGGGTTTGCTTTTGGTAGTCTAGAATTTTAGGCACGCCTCGCTTTAATCCAAGCGTATTTCTGGAGAGTTTTTCCCTTTCGTTAATCATTATTTTATTGCATATATTTGAGAGTTGCAAAGCTTTGTAAGTTATTTTATCACGCTCTCTTACAAAAATCTGCATAAAATTCTCAAACTCAAAATACACGGTTTGCAACCTTTGCCAAGCCAAGTCCACCCTCTCAATCAAGAATTTTGCGCAGTCCGTTGGGGTTATCAAATGAGTGTGGGCAACCTTGTCTAAGAGGCTCTCGTCAATCTCGTGACCAATTCCGGTTATCACAGGCAGGGGGAAAATTGCTGCCGCTTTGCAAAGAGCATAGCTGTCAAAGAAAACCAAATCGGTTTTTGCGCCACCGCCACGAACTATGCAAACAACATCCAAATCTTTATGTTCCCTTAACCTGCCAAGTGCTTCTACAATATCTCCTTCTGTGTTTTGCCCTTGCATTTTTGCAGAAACAGTTGTTATGCTAAAGGCATAGCCAGAAGCCTTGATTGTAGAAGTAAAGTCTTTGTAAGCCGCGCTGCTTTCCGAGGTTATAAGGCCTATGGAAAGCGGCAGAAGCGGCATAGGAAGCTCACCGTTTAAGCAGTGCAGGTTCTCTTTTACCAGAGTATCCCAGATTTTTTGCCTGGTTATGGCAATTTCGCCTACGGTAAAAACCGTGTCTATATCCACAATTCTGCATTGGAATTTCCCCTGCGGAATGTAAAAATCTGCCTCCAGCAAAACCTTTATTTTTAAATCTTTTTTTATTTCAAAGGGAACCGGGAGTTCGGCTAGTTTGTGGTGCAATGCCGAATACTGTGAAGCAAACATTACAAGCCCAAGCAAGGCTTTTGGCTTAACGTCATCATCTTCGTATTCTGCCAATGTTATATAAACCATGCTGCCCCTCTCCTGCAAGCTAGACACAGTTCCATAAACCCAAACTGCCGGAATCTTATTTTTTACTAATCTTTGAACAGAGTTCAGATATTGACGTAAAGAATAGGAAGCTTGGGGGTCAGGCATGTTGCCCTTCGGCAAGAGCTGCTTCAAGAACAAAGGGACCTAGTTCCGGAGAGTTAAACGGAATTACTATGGTTGGAGCGTATTTTGGCATATAAACCATGTGCTTTGCACCCCTAGCTATAGAAGGTAATGAAATCCCGAATTTCTCGTTTTGAATGAATTTTTTAACATAACCTGCAATTATGTTTACGAGTTCACCCACCGCATCGCTTACATCCGGCCCCAATTGCGTAAAATGTTCGCCTAAGAACATGTTAGCCGTTTTGAGCGCGCCATGCTCCGGGAAGCCTATTACCACGGCTCCCTTGATTGTTCCAGAAAGACCTATCATTCCGGAAATATCTTTTATATTCACCTCTTCTGTAAGAAGATAAGGCTTGCCAGCCTCCACCTGAAGACTGAGCATTTTAGAGAAGGTATCTCTCGTCGCTAAAATAAAGGCATTGATCCATTCTGCTTTCATATTATTCCTCGAAGATGGGAAGAATGTAGAAAATTTTTTCTATATTTATGCTTAGGAGCTAAAAGAATATGCGGTTGCAATACCTTCCGTGGTTATTTGACGATAAAGACGCTTGGGAGAAGTCCTTTGCGGATCCTCGCTATTCTTATGAATTGCCCATGGACTACTTCATGTCAATCTACCAGGTTGAGAGAAAAGCCCAACCCCCCGATTCTGCTAACGAATATGCCATGCCTATGCCAGCAGCTATGCCGGCATATTCCATGCCTGCAATGCCTCCACCAACGGCTTATGCTCCGGTTCAGGTTCAATCTTTTGCGGCAGCAGTGCCCGCAATGGCAGCAGCTCCGGAACCCCAAAAAGAAGCCGAGAAAGAAGAGGGTATTTTAAGCCAGGACGAAATAGATGCCTTGCTTTCCGGTTTATGAATTTCACGATATAACTGTGCATAATTTTTTACAAGTAGCAGCGGAGCTGCGAAAATTTGATGTTACCCGCTGGAATTTGATGGTAATTCCTTTTTCTGAAAATTATGATGAGAATTTTTCTGTGCAGCTTTTGGAATGGAAAAAAGAGGGCCATGCTCTGCATTTGCACGGCTATAAGCACAAGGCAAATTTAAGTTTGAAAAGGAGCTTGCAGGGGCGGCTTGCCCTAGGTTTAACAAATTCGGAGGCAGAGTTTGCCGGGCTTTCAAAAAACGATTTGAGAATGCTTTTGGGTAAGGCTCTGCAAGCATGGCAAAAATTAAATGCAGGGGAAGCTCGGGGTTTTGCTGCACCTGCATGGTATGGCTCTAAGGCCCTTTTTAATTTGTGCAAAGAATTTGGTTTTGAAAATTACAGCAGCCGTTTTATTGTGTGGAACAAAGACAAAGGAGCAAAACTTTCCATCCCTTTTAGCACTGCCGGCTTGCCTAAATTTGCTATTCCTTTTGTAAACTTTTGCGAAAAAATATATTTGAAAATTTATGGAATTTTTAGCTTTTTGCCTATGCCTAGAATTGTGAAGCATCCCTGATTTTCTATCTTACCCCAATGGCAAAGGTTAAACTCACAAAAAACGCGCTAAAGGCAGAGCGGGACTCTCTTAAAAGGTTCCAGCGTTATTTGCCCACATTGCAGCTGAAAAAGCAACAGCTTCAAATGGAAATTAGGGGTGTGCAGTCAAGGGTTGAATCCAAAAGGCGAGAAGAAGAAGCCCTATTAGCCGATATAAGCGGCTGGATAAAATTATTCGCAGAACCTGTTGAATGGAGCAATTACCTCAAGGTTTCAAAAATTCTTTTAGGTGAAGGAAACATTGCAGGCGTTACAATTCCCATTTTTGAAGATGTGGTTTTTGAACGTAACATCCCGGATTTATTTGATACTGCTGTGTGGATAGATTCCGGCATTCGCACTTTGGAGCATTTAATTTCCTTGCGTTTGGAACGCAGAGTTATAGAGGAGCAATTCCGCCTTTTAAGCGAAGAGCTTCGCACCACAAACCAAAGGGTAAATTTATTTGAGAAGGTAAAAATACCAGAAGCCAAAGAAAACATCCGAGTGGTTCGCATATTCTTAGGTGATCAACAAACAGCCGGCGTAGCAAGGTCCAAAATAGCAAAGAACAAAACAGTAGCAAAGAACGCAGTTGCTTGAGGGGTGGCTCAGAATAATTTTTTGTATATTGCAAGCGTGGAAAACAACCTGGAAATCTTGCAAGTACACATACAGGCATTGCAAGCAGATTCAAAAAACAATGCCGAAGCATTCCGGGCGCAAATGCAAGCCATGCAAACGGGCTTTGATCTTCAGTTGAAAGGTCTTACTGAGTCCGTTAACTCATGGAAGGGATTGTGGGAAGCCGCTACACGGGAAATCGGGCTTTTGAAGGCGGAGATTAAGGAGCTTAGAGAAGAAAACGATAAGCTTCGCACGGAAATAATTGAGCTTAAAGGGCAGCTTAAAGAGCATTACAAACTGTCGTAACTTTTAGGATTATTTTCCAAAAAATCCTTCATGCACTGTACCGAATGTGAATAAATAAGTTTTTGTTCTAATCAGCCTAAGAAAATAGAGATGCTGGGAGTAAAACTCGTAAAAAATAAGAGGAAAACTTGTGGGTTTTCTATTTTCCCCAAAGAATATGCATGAACCCGTAGGTATTTTAGGTTTTGGAGTAGAAGGAAAAAGCACCCTGAAGTTTTTGCAGAATAAGGGCATAAAGGAAATCCTTATCTTTGACAAAAGCAACGGCAAAAATTACTTGGATAATTTATCTGCTTGCAAAACAATTATCCGCTCCGCAGGCGTTTACCCCTTGCAAAAGGAAATTCTGGATGCACAGGCAAAAGGCGCGGTTTTAACAAGCCAAATAGAACTTTTCTTTGAACTGTATCCACCAAAAAAAATTATCGGCGTCACAGGCACGCTCGGAAAAGGCACTTGCGTTTCTATGATTGCCCACTGCCTTAAAGCCTTGAATATCCAGCACTCGGTGGGTGGCAATTTTGGCGTCCCTGCTTTGGATTTGTTGCAAGAACAAAATTCCATAGTTGTTTTGGAACTAAGCTCCTTCCAGCTTATGACACTCGGAGTTTCCCCGCATATAGGGGTTGTTTTGCAAACAACAAGCGAACATCTGGATTGGCACACATCGGTTGAGCAATACAGAGATGCAAAAGCAAATTTGGTTCGCTGGCAAAAAAGAGATGATTATTGTATTTACAACGTCATTTCAGAAGGAGCGGTGCAAATAGCCGCGCAAAGCAGCGGCACAAAAAAGCCATTCAAAACACTTCCGCTTTCAATGGATGAATTCAAAATAAAAGGCGAACATCAATTGCAAAATATAGCAGCAGCAACACTTGCCTTGGAATGCGCAGGAATGGATGTTTCGCTTTGCGTAGATGCTTTGAAAAGCTATGAATCTTTGCCGTATCGTTTGCAAAATGTAGGTACAAAAAAAGGCATAACTTTTTACAATGATTCCTATTCTACACGCCCGGAAGCAGCAATAGCCGCCGCCAAAGCTATGGATAAACCTTTCACCATTATACTCGGCGGTTCCGAAAAGCACGCAGACTTTACGGAATTATCGCAAACTCTCGCAAAAAATAATTTGCTAAAAGGAATTGCCCTAATAGGCTTCACCGCAGAGAGAATGCTAAAATCCCTGCAAAGCGCACACTGCAAAGCAAGTATGCAAATATGCGGCGATTTACCGCAAGCATTTGAATGGTGTTTGGAAAATACAGAAAATGGCGGAGCGGTTTTGCTCTCTCCCGCTTGTGCTTCTTTTGGTTTATTTGCGAATTACAAGGAGAGAGGGGAAAAATTTAACGAACTGGTTACACTTTAGTTTTGCCAAAATCAATCGGGCTTTTTTTACCGAGCAGCATTCCTCTGGTTTTTAGCGGAAGGCCAAAACAACGGATAAAGCCAGTAGCATCTTTTTGGTCGTAAAAATCAACATCGCTAAAACCGCCTAAATCCGGGTCATAAAGGCTGAATGGGCTTTGAATGCCGGCAGGAATTATGTTTCCTTTGTAAAGTTTTAGGGTTACATCGCCTGTAACTGTTTTTTGAGTTTCGTTTACAAAGGCATCCAATGCTTGGCGGAGCGGTGTGAACCATTCGCCGTTATATACAAGGAACGCGTATGTTTGCGAAAGTTTTTGCTTTTCTGCAAGAGTAGCCTTATCCAGCACAAGAGACTCTATAAGTTCATGTGCCTTGTATAAAAGCGTGCCGCCCGGAGTTTCGTAAACGCCTCTGCTCTTTAAGCCAACCAATCTGTTTTCAACAATGTCTAACAAGCCGCAAGCGTGTTTGCCGCCAATTTCATTGAGTGCGGTGAGCATGGCAACGCTGTCCAATTTTTTTCCGTTTAACGCTACCGGAGTTCCCTTTTCAAAACTTATTTTAACATACTCTGCTTTATCAGGTGCTTTCTCAAAAGTATTGGAAAGTTTTAACATATCGTATTTATGTTCTTTTTCCGGATATTCCAAAACACCGCCTTCGTGCGATAAGTGCCACAAATTGCCGTCTTCGGAATAGATTTTCTTTTTTGAAATTCCGTTAAGAGGAATTTTTCTTTTTTCTGCGTAGTCTATGGCTTCTTCTCTGCTATGGATGTTCCACTTTGGGTCTTTCCAAGGGGCAATCACTTTTAAACGGGGGTCCATAGCCGCATAAGTAAGCTCAAAGCGAACTTGGTCATTGCCTTTGCCTGTGGCTCCATGGGACACAGCATCTGCTTTTTCTTTTTGTGCTACAAGCACTTGATATTTTGCAATTAAGGGCCTTGCAAACGAGGTTCCCAAAAGGTAGGTAGCCTCGTATTTTGCACCTGCTCTCATGGTTGGCCAAACATAGTCTTCCAAAAACTCTTTGCGCAAATCCATTACATAACATTTGGATGCACCGCTGGCAATGGCCTTTTTTTTCAAAGCCGCCGCATCGCAATCCCCTTGTCCTAGGTCTGCGGCAAAAGCCACAACCTCACACCCATAATTCTCCCTTAACCAGGGAATTATAACCGACGTATCCAAACCGCCTGAATAGGCAAGAACACATTTTTTCACAGAACTCATATTTACCTCTGAATAATTTAATAGCTTATAATGCTCAGAGCGAGACTTGAACTCGCACGACCTTGCGGCCAGGGGATTTTAAGTCCCCAGTGTCTACCATTCCACCATCCGAGCGGCGAGAGGGTAATATAGAAAAGTTAGTTGACGTCTTTTACACAGCGAATACTGAATAATTTAAAATTACTTTCTTCATCATTCATGACCATTCTCCAGAATATATCTTTGGGATTGTAACTTACATAACTATTGTAGCACAAACCCTCTAACCAATGTTTTGTTGCACTCCACCAGTATCCATATATTCCAAGGTTTTTGCCATATCCATTCTTTTTTTCGTCGAATCCGCCCGCTGTGGGCTTAAAAACGTTTGCTAGTTGCTCAAAAGATAATTCTGCAAATAAGGTATCCCAGTCCATATCAGTTGGCAAATGCCACCCCGGAGGGGCAGCGCTTGTGGCAGCGTCACTATCGTATAACCTGCCGTATTCTTCTCCGTTGGCAGGGTCGCTGCTGTACCAACGGCTTTCTCCGTATTTATTATCCCTGTTTTCGTAATTCAAATTCTCCGCCATCCAAACTAGGTTGCCAATTTTGACAGTCTTGTATTCCCTGCCATCTCTGGGGTCGGTGAATGTGCCATGTTCCGTTTGCGGCTGTAGTTGCATATATAATATATACATTATTTTTTACAAAAGCGTGCAAAAAAACTGTCCATTATACTGGACAGTTTGCTAAAATTTTCTATTTTTGTCCAGTACACTGGACAAAAAGAGGTTAAAATGACCCTGATAGACAGGCCTGAGTATATCAAAAAGCTTAAAATGTGGCTTGGACATGCCGATGTTATGAAAATTGTCACAGGAGTTAGGCGTTCCGGGAAATCCACGCTGCTAACCCTGTTTCAAGAACACCTGCTTGAAAACGGCATAGACAAAAGCCAAATTCAGGAGATTAAATTTGAACTTATCGAAAACGAAGAATTTTTAGACCGCAAAAAACTGCATACGCATATATTGAAAAATATAAATCCCGATAAAATGAACTATGTGTTTTTGGATGAAATTCAACTCGTTGACGATTGGCAAAAAACAGTTAATAGCTTGCGTATGCACCCAAACATAGACCTTTACCTTACAGGTTCAAACGCATATATGTTCTCTGGCAAACTTGCAACTCTAATAGGTGGGAGGTATGTGGAAATTCAAATGCTGCCTCTGTCGTTCAAAGAATATGTTATGGGAACGGGCGGCAACAATAGCAATTTGCAAGAAAAATATGACACATATACACGCGAAAGCGGATTTCCTCAAACAGTGGCGTTCAGCGGGAATAGACAATTGATAACAGATTATCTCATAAATACCGTATATCAAAACACAATCCAAAAAGATATAATCAAAAGATTTAAACTCAAAGACCCAGCACGTTTGGATAATGTGGTACGCTATATGTTCGACAATATAGGCAACGAAACATCTTTGCGCGGAATAGAGCGAGGGCTAAAAGCAGATAGAATAAGCTTATCTCCAACCACCATAGACATTTATGTTCAAGGGCTGCTGGATAGCTATCTTATGCATAAATGCGATAGATACGATATAAAAGGAAAGAAAATTCTGCAATTGAATTCTAAATATTATGTTGCCGATGTAGGGCTTAGAACCGTATTGTTTGGGCGTGCAAGCAGGGATTTTGGATATATGCTGGAAAATGTTGTTTATTTGGAACTGGTGCGGCGAGGATATAAAATTTCAGTTGGAAAAATAAACGACATAGAAGTTGATTTTGTGGCATCCAAAGCAGATGGAGAAGTGGAATATTATCAAGTTGCATTTACCGCACTGGAACCAAATACACTGCTACGGGAACTTTCTCCGCTAGAAAAAATCAAAGACAATTACCCAAAATTCCTGCTGACCATGGATAGCGGCACAGATACAAATAACGGCATAAAACGCCTTAACGTTTTGCATTGGCTGATCTCAAAAAATTAACAAAATGCAAAAAAACGTCAACATCTGTTGCTAAATTGCGATAATCGTACCTTTTTTCCTCTGAAATGCGTCTAAGTATATAGAGAACAAAAAAGGAGTTTCTATGAATGACATCATTCAAAGCAATCAGGTGGAAAACTTGATTATCACAATTCGCAACGAACGAGTCCTTTTGGATAGCGACGTGGCTATGCTATATGGCGTGGGAACCAAGGAAATCAATCAGGCGGTTAAAAATAACCCTGATAAGTTTCCTTATGGGTATGTTCTTACGATAGATTTTAATGAATTAAAATCTTTAAGGTCAAAATTTTTGACCTTAGAGAAAGGTAAAGGAGAACGTACCAAAATAAAATACGCAGAAAAAAATAAGAGGCTACTATGAAAATTAAAAAGTTTTTTTTGATTTGTGCATTTCTTTTTGCTTGCACTCCTGGCTCTTTAGAAAAGCAAGACAGGCTTTATGTAGAAATGCTGGATGTTGGGCAAGGGCTTTCTTTTTTGATAAAAGGCAAAAATTGCAACTCACTTTATGATACGGGAACGCCAGATTCCGGCATAGACACCATGCTGCAAAATAGAGGCATCAAAAGCCTTTGCTCCGTTGTCCTTAGCCACAAACACAACGACCACACAGGCGGAATGTCGGTACTCATTCAAATGGTAAAAAACGGCGAACTCCGCATAAATAGAGTGCTTTTTGAAAGCGATGCCGCAGAGGAACCTTACTTAGAACTCTTGCAAAATGCAGGCGTTAAAATACAGGAAATCTCTCGGAACGATACCCTTGCAGACTTTTTGCCCTGGACAACGAGAATTTTATATACCACAGGCAGTATAACCATGCGGCTAAGCGATTCTGAAAACAGCTTCTTATTTACGGGTGATTTGGAAGCAGAACAGGAAAAAAACATCTTGGAACTGGAACCTCTGCTCAGCATTACTGCCTTGCAGGTGGGGCATCATGGCTCCAAAACCTCCTCTTCTTGGGATTTTTTAGCGCAAATTCAGCCAAAAATGGCATTTATAAGCGTGGGCAAATACAATTCTTATGGCCACCCTCACCCCGAGACCCTAACCAAACTCAATATCATTTTACAAGATACAACGCAAGTTTTCAGAACAGACAGGGATGGGAGCGTTACGGTAGAATGGCTGTATAAAATAGGTATGTGGAAATAACATTTTTCTATATTCAGCAAATATGCCCAGTATTCGGTGGATAAGAAATGTAACTGTAAATGGCGTTAAATGCACATTGGAAATAATGGTTGGCATGCAACGCATAGCAGACCGTTGCTATGTACGCATAAACCAAGAACCTGAGCTGTGGTTTACGCCTATCTCGGATTCTCGCGACGAAGTAGTAAGCGAGGCTATACAGATTTTATACAAGCGATTGCAAGGCACAGAAGTTTTAAATTTAGATGGGACACCTTTCCAATGGGAATAAATCCGCTTTACCTAACCATACACGGCCACTTTTACCAGCCGCCACGGGAAAACCCCTGGACTGGGTTGGTAGAACTGCAAGGGAGTGCCGCTCCCAGCCATGATTGGAACGCCAAAATAGCAGATCAATGCTATTCTCCTAACGGAGCCTCTCGCATCCTTTCTTCTAACGGGCACATAGAGGCTATAGTGAATAACTATAGCTACATGAGTTTTAATATAGGTCCAACTTTGATGAATTGGATTAGAACTCAAAGACCGGATGTTTACATCAACATAAAAGAAGGCGATGTATTCTCTGCAGAACGGCTAGAAGGGCACGGGAATGCCATAGCGCAAGTGTATAATCACATAATTATGCCCCTTGCCTCCAAAAGAGACAAATTAACCCAAATTCGCTGGGGAATTCAGGATTTTGAATTTCACTTCAACAGAAAACCGGAAGGAATGTGGCTCGCAGAAACAGCCATAAATATGGATACTGTTGTAGCTCTTATAGAAGAAGGGATAAAATTCACAATCCTGTCTCCAAAACAGGCGGCTTCTTTCAGGGCTTTGAACAACAAAGATAATTCAGGATGGGCAAACTGCTCAGATGGCACTATTGACACAACAAGAGCCTACCGAATAATCCCAAAAGACATAAGCGGGAAAAAAATTTGCAACGGGCATCTGGATGTATTTTTTTACGATGCAGAGCTTTCCAGCGCGGTTGGCTTTGAGCATTTGCTAAAAAACGGCGCGGAATTCGGAAATAAAATTTTAAACGCAAAAGATAAAAATAAAACCGGGCACCAACTAATTTCCATAGGAACAGACGGCGAATCTTACGGGCATCACGAGCCTTTTGGAGATATGTGCGCGGCGTGGCTTTTTGAAAAATTCTGCCCGCAAAACAATATTGTTCCTGTGAATTACGGTTGGTATTTGGAAAAAAATCCTCCGGAATTTGAGGTTCAAATTAAGGGAGCTTATGGTGAAGGCTCGGCTTGGAGCTGTGCTCACGGCGTTGGCAGGTGGTATAGAGATTGCGGTTGCTCAACAGGAGGCGGCCCAGACTGGAACCAAAAGTGGAGAGAGCCTCTAAGGCAGGCTTTTGACAAAGTAAAGAAAACCGCAGACGAAGTTTTTGAAAGGGAATTCCCTGTTTTAAGCGACCTTCAATGCTGGGATGCCCGCGACAAATACATAGATGTAATGCTTGAACCGGAAAACCAAGAACGCAGGGAAGAGTTTGCAGGCGCTGTGCTTCGCAACCACACAGATATGGAAGACAAAATCAATTTGTTCTCTCTTTTAGAAGTGCAAAAATTTTGCCAGTATTCCTACACTAGCTGCGGATGGTTTTTTAACGATATTGAAGGCTTGGAGCCGGTGCAAAATATGCGCTACTGCTTGCGGGCAATAGAACTTTTAAGAAAATTTTTGCCAGACGAAACTGCCCTTGAAACCCAAGTTCTAACCATCTTGAGCAAAATAAAATCCAACGAGCATGGCAAAACAGGGACGGAAATCTGGACGGAATGGGTGCGCCCAAGAATACCCGTGCCTTATATTTTAATAGCCGCAGAAGCTGCAAAGCTGCACCTTAAACTGCCGCACCAGCCGTCTTCTAACATAAAGGCGAGTTCCGTAAAAAGCAAAGACGATCAATTGATTATGCACGCCACTTACACAAATCCAGATACCTACGAGAGAAAAAACGCATGTGTTTTGGTGGCTACAGATTCCATTGGCAAAGTTAAAATTGTTTTGCAGGCAGAGAATACAAATTCCAAACGCATACCTATTTTTGCAGAAAAAGAGGCAATAGACCAAACGGATTTCAGCAAACTTTATCCAAATGCTTTTGTGTTCCGTTTGCACGAACTTCCTCAAGATATTTTGGCAGAAATCAACGAGATGCATTCAAAAATAAAACTCTCTGCGGTGAGCAAAGACCTGCTGGATTTTACCAGTAAATTCGGCATAAATCTAGACTGCCTTGCAGACCGCACAAATGCACTTATTGCGCCGTTAAGGCAAGGAATGATACTTAGCCTAACCGTAAAAACTAGGGAACTGGCTTTAGAAGTTCTTTACAACGATTCCGATTCTGCTTCTGATTCCGCTTTTGCTTTTGAAAAAATAAAGGAAATGAAAGAGGAATTTGATGCCTTGGGAGTTCCGCTAAAATCCACGCTTTTAGATAAGCCTTTTATGGAACGCTTGATTAAATTAATTTCAAGAGTTCAAGAAATGCAAAACCAAGGCTTAGACAACAACGCCAAAATGCGGGTATTGGTGAACAAAATAACGGAACTCATAACCATAGCAGATTGGCTTGGCTTAGACATAAACAAGTACCACTTGGAAAACCAAAGCTATTATGCCTATTTGCTATTTAAGGAAGACCGGCTAAGGTACTCAATTTTAAAACCCATGTTCCAGTGGCTAAACTTTGAGGTATAGCTCTTAAAAAAAGCCTGTTGACTTGGGTTGAACAGGTTTTATGTAAGCCGGGTCTTGGTGTAAATCTTTCTTTTTGAGTGCTTGCAAAAATTCTTGAGCAAACCATTCCTCATTAGAAAGCCTGCCGCGTAAAAGCGCAACGAGAACGTGCATAAGCATTTCGCAATCATAGACTGCGCGGTGCATATCGCTTTCTTGCACTTTAAAGGAAATTTCACTTCTGGCTTCTAGGGCTTTAGCTATGGTACCCAGCCTGTAATTTGGAAGTGGCATTATATTGCGTGCTATTTTTTGGCTATCTAAAATAGGAAGCGTTGGAGCCAAAACGGAATGTTTGCCATAAGCAACGCTTGAAAACTTGGCATCAAAAGAGCAGTTGTGCGCAACTAAGCAGTTTGCATTATCGCAAAAAATTTTGAATTTTTGCAAGACCTCTTTGCATGTAGGTGCATCTATAAGCATTTCATCTGAAATTTTATTTATTTCAAAAGCCCCGTTTGACTTTGTAGCTTTTATAAAAGATTGAAACTCATCTAACTTTTCTGCAACCATGCGCCCCCGGCTCTCTTTTACAGAAAAAAGAATTGCGCCTATTTCTATTATTTCTTCTTTGCTCACATCGAGGCCCGTGGTTTCCAAATCAAAAGCGATAATTTTTACAAGATTAGTCATGGGTGGAAAGATAGAAATTTCTAAATTCCCCCAAATGCCTTATTTCTTTTTTTTTGCATTCTTTTTAATATCCTGCGTAGGGGAAAAATCCGTTAACATAGTTTACACCTTGGATGCCCCTGTAAAAATAGATGTTTTTGCACAAAGCTACTATGCTACAATGGACGGTGATATTGAACAAATAGGCACTGTGACCAAAGTATATTTTATAAATGAATATAGCAGCAATGGGGATACTTTGTACCTAAGCAGAACTTTTGCTTCCGATGCTTCGGAAGGCTATTTAAAAAAATCTTACCCGGGGGAGCTTGCTTACCGAACTCCTATAAAACTTATAGCCAAGGGTCAAAGGGTTATGGATATAATTGGCTACGAAAATTTTGATTCTGCGGTGGTGGCAAAAATATCAATCCCGGACAGATGGAAAAAGCAAATTAGCCGCATGACCCGCCAAATAGATTTAGACCGCATAGAAAGGCGGCGTTGGGAAATAACCCACTTGCTTTTAGGTGAAATTCCATTGAATTCAAATATAACAGCAATGCTTGCATCCCAAGGTCGCTTGCCAGAAATGCCAAATGCCAAAATAGATTCCGTGCTTACAAAGGGAGTTAAAGAAATAAACGGGAAAAGATGCTTGGAATACACGGTTTATTTGCAAGAAAAAGAGCTTTTTCCCTACTTTATATGGGAACAGCACACTGCAAGCGTTAAAAGCGGCAAGCCTTTTAAGAGCTATGACCACAAAGATGCGGTATATCAAAACCGCTATGATATAGCTTTAAATTTGAAAAACGGCATTCCCTGCCGTGAATATGAGCTAAAATTTGGCATTCATGGCATGCAAAACCCGGAAACAGGTGATTCCGTAACATTCAAAAGCCAAATTTCGCACGAGAGATTCTATTAATCTTTATATATTATTGTAGCTTGGAGATAATTTATGGCAGAAGATTTGCAGCATTTGATAGACAAGATTAAAGCCGAGGCCGTGGACAAAGCAAAGGCAGAGGCTTTGCGTATAGTGTCTGAGGCAAAGGATAAGGCGGCTCAAATAGCAAAAGAGGCAGAAGCAGAAGCAAAAGCCAAACTTGAAAAAGCCGAAAAGGATTCACTCGCATACACCGAGCGCAGCGAAAAGACCCTTGCGCAGGCAGCTCGGGACGTGGTGCTTGCGGTAAGCCAAGGCGTGGAAAAATCCGTGCTTGAGGTGCTGGCTCTCAATGTAGATAAAGCCCTTACCCCGGAGCTTGTGCAGCAACTCCTGCTAACGCTTGCAAGCGGCTACACAGGCAAAGCAGCGACGGTTTCTTTGGCAGAAAGCGATGCAAAAAAACTAACATCCTTTGTAACAGGCGAATTCAAGAAAAAACTTGGTGCCGGAGTTACGGTTCAAAGCGATAGCGGCATTTTCGCAGGTTTTCGCCTTTCCTTTGATAACGGCAAGGTAAGCCAAGAATGGACTAACGAAGCAATAGCAGATGCTCTTTCTGCAATTCTTCGCCCGGCCCTTGCAAAAGTTGTTCAAAAGGCTATAAAGGGCTAAAGATGAGCGTAACTTACCTGCTGTCAAGTTTGCCAACCCTGGAGCTTGGGGCAGCGGCTCCTTTTTCTGTAGAAGAATATCGCCGCCGTTGCGAAGGAATGGATGGTATTAGCATAAATGATTTTGATGCTGTGAGAGCAGGCATCCCCGGCTCTCATCCGTTTACCTTGGCTTATGCAAATGTTTTAACAGAGATAAAAAACATAACCGCGGCTTTGCGTGCATCCAAATGGGAAAACAGCGATATTAGGGTTTCTGAGCGTTCTTATTCCAACTACCATGTGGACTTGCACCAAAAAATTGCAGAAGCAATAAATATTCAAAATCCCCTAGACAGGGAAATTGCACTTGAACGTGCCCGCTGGCAAATGGCAGACGAGCTTGCTGGCACGGATTATTTTTCTGAAGCAAAGCTCTATGCTTATATTGTAAAATTGCAAATTAATAATCGCCTTGCCGGCTTAAACGAAGAAGTTGGCAAAGCAACAGTAGAAGATTTCATAAAAGCAAACGACCATGAGGTCAATAATTAAAGGATATTTCTTATGGCAAACATCGGGAAAATCATAGGCGTAAACAGCAACTTGCTGCGCGTCAGTTTTGAACAGCCGGTTGTGCAAAACGAAGTGGCTTTTGCGCAGCTGGAAAATGGAACCCGCCTTAAAAGCGAGGTAATTCGCGTTAGAGGCTCGGTTGCCGAGCTGCAGGTGTTTGAAGACACCACCGGCCTAAAGGAAGGCGATACCGTTGAATTTACAGGCGGGCTTCTTTCTGTAGAGCTTGGGCCGGGCCTCCTAACCCAGGTCTTTGACGGTTTGCAAAATCCGCTCCCAAGGCTAGCCGAACAAAGCGGCTTTTTCTTGCAAAGAGGCAAATACCTCGATGCTTTGCCAAGGGATAAAAAATGGACTTTTACCCCAAGTGTGAGCGTTGGAGACAAAGTCTCTGCAGGCGATGCTTTGGGTTCTGTTCCGGAGGGAATTTTCAAGCATTTAATTATGGTGCCTTTTCGCTGGCAGGGAACATTCTCCGTAGATAGCGTTTCAACTGTAGGCGATTACAAGGTTGTAGATACAATCGCAAAACTAAAAGACCAGGCAGGCAAAATTCACGAAGTAAAGCTGATGCAAACCTGGCCCGTGAAACTTCCTATTAAATGCTATTCGGAGCGGCTTCGCCCAATAGAGCCTTTAATAACAAAGCAGAGAATTATAGATACATTCTTCCCGGTGAACAGAGGGGGAGTTTATTGCATTCCGGGTCCTTTTGGCGCAGGAAAAACAGTATTGCAGCAGCTTACCGCCACACATGCAGATGTTGACATTGTTATAATAGCGGCTTGCGGCGAACGAGCCGGCGAAGTGGTGGAAACTCTAAAGGAATTTCCAGAGCAAATAGACCCCAGAACAGGCAAGAGTTTAATGGAACGCACGCTTATTATATGCAATACAAGCTCCATGCCGGTTGCTGCCCGTGAAGCATCTGTTTACACAGGTGTAACCCTTGCAGAATATTACCGCCAAATGGGCTTGAATGTTCTATTGCTGGCAGACTCAACCAGCCGCTGGGCACAGGCTCTCCGTGAAATGAGCGGCCGCTTAGAAGAAATCCCCGGCGAAGAAGCATTCCCAGCCTACCTTGAATCCGTTATTGCCAGCTTTTACGAGCGTGGTGGCATAGTTCGCCTTAAAGACGGCAAAACAGGCTCTGTAACCATTGGTGGCACGGTTTCTCCAGCAGGCGGAAATTTTGAAGAGCCTGTAACCCAAGCTACATTAAAAGTGGTTGGTGCATTCCACGGGCTTTCCAGAGAACGCTCAGACCAGCGCCGCTTCCCGGCAATACATCCTCTGGATAGCTGGTCAAAATATCGCGGTATAATAGACCCTGTAAAAACAGCAGAGGCGCACGGAATTTTACGCAGAGGGAACGATGTTGCGCAAATGATGAAGGTAGTAGGCGAAGAAGGCACCTCAATGGATGATTTTATCCTTTACCTAAAATCAGAATTCTTGGATTCCGTTTATTTACAGCAAGATGCTTATAATAAAATAGACGAAGCCTGCCCGGGAGACCGTCAGGAATATGTGTTCCAAAAAATTTACCAAATATTAAAAACTCAGGTCTCTTTTAAAGACAAAGATACCGCTCGCTCTTTCTTCTTAAAGCTAACGCAAACGGCAAAAGACTGGAACCGGGTGGAATTTGGGTCAAATGAATTTAAGGAATTAGAGGCAAACATATTAAAAGCCGTAGCGGAGGTAACAGTCAATGCATAAGGTTTATCACAAAATTGAGCGAATTGCAGGTAACGTTATCACAGTTACCGCAGACAGTGTTACTTACCACGAACTTGCACAGGTGCAAAGCCCGCAAGGAGTTTCCCTTGCACAGGTTATCCGCTTAGATAACGGCCTGGTTGACTTACAGGTTTTTGCCGGCAGCCGCGGCATTTCCACGGATTCCCAGGTGCGCTTTTTGGGGCGTCCTATGCAGGTTCCGTTTAGCGAGTCGTTGCTTGGGCGTGTGTTCTCCGGTGCAGGCGAACCTAGGGACAAAGGTCCTGCCATAAATGAGAATTTAATAGACATAGGCGGCCCTTCCGTTAACCCTTCAAAGAGAATTATCCCAAAGAATATGGTGCGTACAGGCATTCCGATGATTGATGTGTTCAATACATTGGTAGTAAGCCAAAAGCTCCCCATCTTTTCAATAGCCGGCGAACCTTATAACGAACTTTTAGCGCGCATAGCTTTGCAAGCAGAAGTAGATGTAATAATTTTGGGTGGCATGGGCTTAAAATACGATGATTATTTATTCTTCCGCGATTTCCTTGAAGAACACGGTGCTTTGAGCCGTACGGTTTCTTTTATGCACACCGCAAGCGACCCTGTTGTGGAATGTTTGCTTGTCCCTGATGTTTCTCTGGCAGTTGCGGAGCAGTTTGCAACCCAGGGCAAAAAGGTGCTGGTGCTTTTAACCGACATGACCAACTTTGCAGATGCCATGAAAGAAATTGCAATCACAATGGAACAAGTGCCTTCCAATCGTGGCTATCCGGGTGATTTATATTCGCAGCTTGCAAGCCGTTATGAAAAGGCGGTGGATTTTGAAGGCTCCGGTTCAATAACCATTTTGGCGGTTACCACAATGCCGGGCGATGACGTAACCCATCCGGTTCCGGATAACACAGGTTATATCACCGAGGGTCAGTTCTATTTGCGTAAGGGCAGAATTGAGCCTTTTGGTTCTCTTTCTCGCTTAAAACAGCAGGTTAACGGTGATACTCGCGAAGACCATCGCACAATAATGAACACCATGATTCAGCTTTACTCCAACTATAAAGAAACCTTGGAAAAGCAATCAATGGGTTTCCGCATGAGCAGCTGGGATACAAAGTTGCTAAAATACGGGGTTCGTTTTGAAAAGGAAATGATGGATTTGTCTGTAAACATTCCTTTGGAAGCCGCTCTGGACTTAGGTTGGAAAATCCTAGCAGATTGCTTTAACCCAGAAGAAACGGGCGTTCCAAGCAAACTTATTGCGAAGTTCTGGCCTAAGTAAATTGTCTGAACCCCGATAGTAAGCAAATGAAATAAGGGTTCGTAGGCGATTTTACAAATATGGAATTGGATTCCATATTTGTAAAAATGAATTTTGTATATTCAAACAATGGTGAAAAGAGAAATAACAACTAAAATAAAAGCTATGGCAGATAAAATGCCTATAATATCCATTGCAGGGCCACGTCAATCTGGCAAAACTACGCTTGCAAAAATGTGCTTTCCGGATTACAAGTATGTAAACCTTGAAAATCCGGATACAATGGAAGAAGCCATTTCCGATCCTCGTTTATTTTTAAACAGCGATAGAAAAGGATTGATTATAGATGAAATTCAGAAGTACCCCAAATTACTTTCATACATTCAAACCATAAGCGATGAACATAATCGGCCAGGAGAATTTGTAATTACCGGTTCTCAAAATTTGCTTATATCGGAAAAAATATCCCAGAGCTTGGCAGGAAGAGTCTTTATCACGCATTTGCTCCCTTTCAGTTTAGCGGAATTATCCAAAGCCGGCTTTGAAATGAATGATTTTAGCAAATACATAAAAACAGGTTTTTATCCAAGGATATATGATAAAAAAATTGCTCCGGAGTTTTTTTATCCCTCTTATATACAAACTTACGCAGAACGTGATTTAAGGCAAATAGTCAATGTTTCAAATTTATTTTTGTTTCAAAAATTTATGAAGCTAGCTGCCGGCAGAATAGGGCAATTGATTAACTACAATAGCATATCAACGGAATTGGGAATAGACTTAAAAACTGTGAAATCGTGGTTTTCCATTTTGGAAACCAGCTTTATAGCCTTTTTTTTACAGCCGCATCACAAAAATTTTTCCAAGCGTTTAGTTAAAACTCCAAAACTCTATTTTTATGATACCGGCCTCGCAAGCAGTTTGCTTGGCATAAAAAAGGAAAGTGATTTGAGCTCGCATTGGGCACGTGGTGCTCTTTTTGAAAACATAATTATCGCGGATTTATGCAAAAATTATCTCAACAAAGCAATTCAGCCACCTTTATATTTTTGGCGTGATAACACAGGCAACGAAATAGATTGCATAATAGATGATGGTGTAAAAATAAAATGCATTGAAATAAAATCATCAACAACCATTTCTGTTGATTTTTTCAAAGGTTTGAACTTTTACAAAAAACTGGACGAAACCAGTTTGCCATATTTGATTTATGGCGGAGATATAAACGGAAAGAGAAAAGAAGCTGATGTGGTGAGTTGGAAAAATTTACACCATTTTTAGGATAGCCTCCAAGTTCTGACAAGTTGACAGATGTAAGTAAAAAAATCTAAATTCCCTTAAATGTTGTATTCATTTCCAGACCTTTTAGACATAATGCAAAAGCTCCGTTCCCCTGAGGGTTGCCCTTGGGATAAGGAGCAGAGTTTTAACACTCTTTTGCCTTACCTTTTAGAGGAATCTTACGAGTATATAGATGCTGTGCATAGCGGTAATGCTAAGTTTATGGCAGAGGAACTTGGGGATTTGTTGTTGCAGGTGGTTTTTCATGCTCAAATTGCAAAGGAAGAGGGTAAATTTGCAATAGAAGACGTTGTAAACGAAATTTGCGAAAAGATGGTTCGCCGCCATCCCCATGTTTTTGGAGATGAGAATTTGGGAACCTCAAAGGAAGTTCTTAAAAAATGGGAAGAGATTAAAGCGGCAGAAAAAGAGGAAAAACCAAAATCCGCAATGGATAAGGTGCCTCGCTCTATGGTAGCTTTAACCCGTGCACAGGAACTTTCCAGGCGTGCGGCAAAGGTTGGCTTTGACTGGGACAATGCAAAACCCGTTCTGGAAAAAATCAAAGAGGAAATAGGGGAGTTTGAGGCAGAAAAAGACGGCACTCCGGAGGCAGAGGAAGAATTTGGCGATATCCTCTTTGCTTTGGTTAATTTAGCCCGCCACAAAGGAATAAATGCAGAAACAGCCCTCGCAAGGGCAAATGCCAAATTTGAAAAGAGATTTAGGCAGGTAGAAATCATGGCAGGCGGCAAACCGCAGGATTTTACGCTGGAACAACTTGACGAATTCTGGAATAAAGCCAAAATTAAGGAAGCATAGATACAATCTTCTGTGCTATGCCATCTATGACTTCCGGTGTTAGATGGTATTGCTTTTCTTGCACCAATTGCTGAACGCGTAAAACACGCTCGCTTCTTATTTTATCCCATTCACTTTCGTGAGAATCGGATTCTTCCAGAATTTTTTGGGCTAAGGGAGAAAAATCAACATTGTATTCGCTGGTTTTTCCCGGCTCCTTGGAATCTGCCTCTTTTGGTTTGGAATATTTAGAATGCTCCCACCCGCTCGGCATTGCCGAGTCCGGATTTCTTACCAAATCCGCTACACGAGTTGTAATTGCTGGCGCATTCATAGTTCTATCCTCATAGTTACTATCGGCATAAATATAGAAAAACTTTAATAATTATTTATGGGAAGCCGCAACTCATTTGTGACGCATTTTGGCATCTCGTCTGGGTAGTGGGTTGTGAAAATCAGGGTTGTTTTTTCGCTGATTTTGTCCAGCAGTTTGCTCATGCCTTGGGGGACTTCGTCAAGGATTAGGACTTGCGGATTTTTTGAGATTGCTCTTGCTATCAAAACGAGTTTCAGTAAATCTTCGCTCAGGTTTTTTAAGGGGGTGTTTAGTTCATTGCTTAGGCCTAAATCAGAAAGTAGGCTTAAAACTGCCTTTTTTTCTTCTGTTAAAACGGGTTGAGGGAAGTTTTCCAGCAAAATTTCTAATACTGTGCTTCTGCGGGATGTTTGCAAAGCCATTTCTGGCGAAAAAAAGCCTATTTTTGCCTTGTGTTCGCTGATGGAAAAGCCATTTTTGACATTTTGCCCCAAAAGTTCCAAATCATTGTTGTAAATTTGCGGATGGTCTCCGCTCAAAATGCCTAGCAAAGTGCTTTTTCCGCTACCGTTTGGGCCTGTGATAGCCAAATGCTGCCCTTTATAAATTTCCAAATCCAAATTTTCGATTATCTTTTTTGAACCAAAGGATACACAGAGTTTTTTTAGAGAGAAAAGCAACACACCCCGCTCTTTGGGCACCCCTTTTTCTTTCTCATTTATTTGCATTTTTATGCCTTTTTTTTGGAATAGTTTTATCCTCTCTGCTAAGAACTCTCTGTAAGCCGGGTCTAGGCCGCCAAAGGGGTCATCAAGAATCCATAACTCCGGTTCTTCCATGTAGTTACGAGCAAACATTAGCCTGCGGAGTTCGCCATTGGAGAGGCTTATAAGTTTTTGCGAGAGTATTTGTTCGGAAAATCCCGCTAGTTCAAGGGCTTCGTTTAGCAGTGCGGGATTTGTTTTTGGGAAGGGTTCGCTTTCAACAAAATGGTCTGAGTTTAGGAAAAACGGATTTTTCAGCAAAAAATCTTTTGCAGTAGGGGAGTCCGTGTCTTCTAGCGAAATAAATCTTTCTTGCCAAAATCTTGACAAGGCTTTTTTGATTTTTCTTTGCAAATCACTGCTGAAAAATGAAGTTTTCATTTTTGGGCACAATAAGAGCTTATTTGAAGAAGAGGTCTTTTGCAGCGGCAAACATCTCGTCTTTTTCTTCCGGGTCTCTGCATTCGGCGTAAATGCGAACTTTTGGCTCTGTTCCGCTTGGGCGTATCAGTATCCAGGAATCATCGTCAAAGATTATTTTAACGCCGTCTAGCGTTAGGAGTTCGCACACGGTTTTGCTTTTTTTGCCAATGCTTATTTTTGTGCCGGGCTCTGCGGAGTTTGCAATTTCTGCAACGCGTACCAGGAGCGGTTCGCCAACTAAGGATTTTTCCACTTCAAAGCCGGAACGCTCAGGGTAAAGGCGCCCGTATTCCGCATATAAAAGGTCTAAGTATTCGCCAAGATTTTTGCCCGTTACCGCCATGATTTCCAAGGCTATTAAAAGCCCGAACATGGCATCTTTTTCTAAAGTGTTGTTTAGGCCTGTTATGCCGTCTGATTCTTCAAAGGCTATGAGTGCCTTGGGGGTTGCGTTTCTTTTTAGCCAAGGGCGAAAGTTTTTGAAACCAACGGGGGTTTCCATCACGGAAACATTTAGCTTTGAGGCTATGATATTTGCAAAGTTTGATGTAGCCACCGATTTTGCCAAAACGCCTTCTTCTTTACGCCAAGTTACCATATAATGGAAAGCTATTGCTCCAAAACTATTCATGTCTATTTCGCGGGTGCCATCGTAAAAGCGAATGCGGTCTCCGTCTGGGTCTAGGATTGCACCTAAGCGGAAGTGGCTTTTGCTGGCATCCAAAACCTGTTTTATTCCTGCAAGATTTTTGGAAGAGGGTTCCGGTGCAATACCGCCGAATAATGGGTCGTTTTCTGTGCGGAGGCTGGTAAGGCATTGCGGGTTGTTTAGCAATGCGGCAGGCCTGCCTCTTGTTGAGCCGTGAACATGGTCGCAAACTAAGTCTATGCTCTCTTTTGAAAGCAAGGATAAAATTCTGCCGTATTTTATAGTTCCCTGTTTTTCAGAAAAAGACTTATAAATTTTAACAGGGTCTATGATTTCCCAGTTTATATTCCCGAGTTTTTCCCATACGTGCGCTTTCATTAAGGCGTTTGAGTTGGCGGTTATTTTATCGGTTATTTCCGGGCCTGCGGGGCCGCCGTCTGCTGGGTTGAATTTTATGCCGTTGTAGTGGCTTGGGTTGTGAGATGGGGTTATGTTCACGGAGCAAGCCGCACCCAGAAGCTCTATAGCCGCACTGAATTCCGGAGTTGGCATTTCTCCGCCGTAATATGCTTTTACGCCGGCCTTTATAAATTGGTCTGCAACTACTTCGCAAAATTCTTTGCCAAGCAAGCGGTTATCGTGGCCAAGGACTATGCCCTTTACCTGCAACTCTTCAAAGGAGCTTACACCCAGGGCTTCAAATGTTTGGGCATCTGCTTCTTTATAAATTTGCAGAATTGCTTTTGCAACAACCTGAATGTTTCTGAGCGTAAATTCCGAGCCAATCTCGCCTCGCCATCCGCTTGTGCCAAAACTGACTTTTGTGGGTTTTGTAGAGCTTATTGCGGCTTTTTTCACCTGCTCTACAAGGTTTGCATCTCTTGCTGGGTTAAAATCTGGAGCCTGTATTTGCTTCCAAACTTTTGAAATATTGATAGTAGGCATAGTGAGAATATAGAAAATTTTGTATACTTAAGGAGCATTACAAGCTGGCATAATCTGGATGGCAGATTTTTCTATATTTAAACAAAAAAGTGGAGGAGAAGTATGAAACTTCTGAGAAAAATAGTAATTTTCTTTTTGTTGTTGGTTTTTACAGCAAATGCGCAGGAGCAGGATAACACGAGAACATCGGTTTATTTGCATCCCGCTATTTTTTTGTTCGGCTTGAATTCTGGTTTGCCTATGATATATTCTACGGTTGAAGTTCCGTTCAGCTTGTACAATGCATTAATAGCCAAACCCAATTTATGGATTAGCATGAGGGACAAAAACGATTTGTTTGATAATGTGGACGTACTCAGGTTGGGCAGTGATTTTGGGATACGTCATTATCCTACAGGAAAAGGTGAAGGTTTTTATTTGCAAGGGCAAATAGGCCTTTATTATCTATCTATAAAGGAGATTGATAATGGTAATCAAGATGACCTCGCAAAAATCAAAACCTTTTGGTACGATTTTATGGGTTATTTAGGTTGGTCGTATAAATTCACTTACATAAACCTATATTCAGACACCGGGCTTGGTTATGTTTGCGTAACTGGCGGCAAGTCTTCTTTTAAATATAGCGGAGAATGTACTTTAATGTGGGATTTTAATCTTGGCATAGGTTTCTCGTTCTAAGCATGATTTTCTATATTCCATACCCAATGGTCACCCGTTTTTTGATTATAGTTGTTTTTGCAGCGGTATTTGCCTTTGCGCAGAATTCGCAGTCTGTTCGCTTAAAACAGGCACAGGAACTCGCAAACCAAGGCAAATATAGCCAAGCACTTGACGAATATAAAGCTGTGCTCTCTGCAGATAAAGGCAATGCAGAGGCATATTATGGCGCGGGCAGTGTACGCTATAAAATGAAAGACTACAAGTTGGCTTTGGATAATTTTCAACTTGCGCAAAAATTTAACCCAAAACACACAAAAGCCATAGAAGGGGAAGCAGAAAGCTACGAAGCTCTGAATCAAAAAGACAACGCATTAGCCAAATGGCGTGTTCTGGCAGAAACCGGAGCCGCAGAACAAAAAACAAAGGCATTATCGCATATAAAAACGTTATTGGGAACAGAGGCATCTGTAGGGGCGTTGCAGGCGACGCCCCAACAAAATTCCAAATACACATACAATTCCCCGGAATTTAAGGCAGGTTTGGCAGCCTACGAAAAAAAGAGCTGGGGCGAATCCCTAAAATATTGGAGAGAGGTATTGAAAAAAGAACCCGACAATCCCGGTGCCTACTATTACGCCGGGGTTTGCCGTTTTAGCATGGGCGAATTTGACAATGCCTTGATAAATTTCAACAAAAGCTTTGATTACCCGGAAAAGGGCTATAATTCTAACTATTATTTGGGCAGAATTTACGAGCAAAAGGGCGACAAAGCCAAAGCCATAAGCTACTACAATAAATACCTGCAGTTGACAACAAGCACGGAAGGCAAAACAGAAGTGAAGGGGAGAATTGCAAAGTTGAATAGCAGTAGCGCAGAACAACCCGGCATTTCCGGTACTTCCAGCAGTTCTATTGCAGAGCAAAGTTCTTCTTCCAATCCTTACGCTTGCAATAGCTTAGAAAGTTGCCAAAGAATGGAAGAAAAACGCAGGCAAGACTCCACTGCCGCATATATAGAAAGCCTAAAAAATAAACCCTTGACCATAGGCCCGGAAAAAATAGTGGTAATGGAATATGGCGGTAATTTTGCATTCGCTTCTACAACAGAAGCCGGCAGTGCAGAGTTGCAAAAGGCTCTTAACCTGCTTCAAAAAAAATCCTTCCAGTCTGCGATAGATGCCTTGCAAGTGGTAAGGCAAAAATTCCCCGGAACACCAAATTCAATGGCCGCCGCTTATAACCTGCTTTCACATTATCAATACCTTGAATTGCACGATAAAGTAATAGCCCTTGGGAATTTTGTTTTGCAAGAACCGGTGCCGGAACCTTATAAAAGCGCAATATCCTATATGCTTGCTGTTAGCCAGGTAAAAAAAGGAGAATATCAAAACGGCTCCAACTCAATATCAGATGTAAAAGAAGACCAAAAACTAGGGCCTACTCTCGGGCAAAAATTGGCACTGGAAGCAGAAATAGCTGCTAAACACAAACAAGACCAAGGCGCGCCAGAAGTTTTGAAAAAAGCCATAGAAGTAGAAACCGATAAATCAAAAAAGAATGAGCTTCGCTTAAAACTTGCAGAATTATACACAAAACTGCAAGACACGCCGGCAGCAATACAAACCTACAAAGAGGTTGCAGACGATTGCCCTGCAAATACAAAAGACCCTTGCTACAAGGCTGTTTACGAACTCGGAAATCGTAGCTTTTTAACTCAAAACTGGCCAATGGCATTGGAATATTATAACAAGGCTATAGACCAGCATAAAGACCCTGAGCTTATCCCTTGGGCATTGTTCCAAATTGGGAATGTTTACCGCAAACAGGGCAATTACAAAGAAGCGGTGCGTTATTACGAGCGTTTAATAAAAGAACACGGCGGAACATACTGGGCAGACCAAGCAAAACTTTATAAAGAAGATGCTATTTGGCAAGAGAACAACCTGGGAGTGCTAAAAAAGTGACAGCAAATTTACCGGAACTTTTATGCGATAGCCTCAACTCCCAGCTGTCCATTTATAAGCAAATTCACGAATTGCAAAGCGATTTGCTTCGTGATTTGGATTCAAAAAACGAACTTGATAAAATAATGGGATTGCTGTCTCAAAAAAGTTCCCTTTTAGACAATATCAAAGAAGAAAATGCCCGCAGTGCGCCTTTTGTGAACGAAT
The DNA here is from genome assembly GCA_001462235.1 of Fibrobacteria bacterium GUT307. Classification (GTDB taxonomy): domain Bacteria; phylum Fibrobacterota; class Fibrobacteria; order Fibrobacterales; family Fibrobacteraceae; genus Fibrimonas. The sequence goes on along the minus strand of LIUI01000022.1, from coordinate 8,657 downwards.
GGATAGAAAGAAAAGAAGAAATGCAAAGCTCCCCGCTTTTTGCAAACATTGAAACAATAATATCAGAAATTGAAAAATTGATTTTAGAACTCCGCGTCCAAGACGAAGCCATGATTCAAAGGTTTGACCAGCATAGCCAATCTAAAAATAGGATAGATGCATTCAGGGCGTTGAGGTAAGGTTGCAAAAATCCCAAGAAGAACTTATAAACGAACTCGCTACGGTAATGGAGCGGTTTTTGGCGCAATCCGGGGAACTTGAGCTTGCATACAAGGCTCTGGAATTGCAAACAGAAGAGTTGAAAAAAATGCAAGAAGAGGTGCAGCAAAGCAGGGTTTTGAGCGCTTTGGGAGAAATGGCTGCAACAGTTGCCCATGAAATAAGAAACCCTCTTAGCGGCATAGGCGGTTATGCAGGTTTGCTGGCAAGAAGCATACCCCCGGAAGACCCTAAGCGAAAATATGTGGATAAAATAATAGGCGGAATTTCCAGCTTAAATAAAATAGTGAGCAACTTGCTTGTTTATACCAGAAAAACAAATTTGCAAAAACAAGAAACCGATTTAGTAGCTTGGGCAGATGCAATTTTAGCACATGCAGAAATTGAAATTGAAAAGGAAAAAAAGAACGTCCAAATAGAACGCAATTTTCCGGCAGAACCTTTGAGTGCAAAAATTGACAGCGAAAGATTGCAGCAAGTGATGCTAAACCTGCTTATCAACGGAATTCAGGCAATAGAAACAGAAGGCAAAATTTCCGTAAGCATATCCTTAAATAATGGTATTGCAGAAATAACGGTTGCAGACACAGGCTGCGGCATTGAGCCGGAATATTTGAAAAACATATTTACGCCTTTTTTCACAACAAAAGAGCAAGGCACCGGCTTGGGGCTTGCCATCGCAAAAAAAATAGTTGATTTGCACGATGGCGAAATTTCAGTGGAAAGCACGCCCGGCAAAGGCACGGCTTTTTGCATCAAATTGCAAAAAGAACATCGCCGCCTTCCGGAATAGGGTAGGGCAGTTTAAAAGACTCTATTTCCAGCATGTTGAGCAAGGGTTCCCTTTTGCTTTTATCCGGAATGGAAGAATAGGGTTCCAAAGAAAAATGTATTAGTATTCCTCTGATTTTTTTCTCATTTTCTGCTTTGATAATAAAACCCCAGTTGGGAATCACCTCTTCTACGCAGGCTAAAAAGGGCTTATATGCTAAAAGTTCCTCAATTTTATTTGCATTTCTTACACGCAAAACACATATAGAATCAATGGACGAATCGCTGTATATATGGAACCATTCGTTTAAGGCATTGGCTACATTAGGCACGGCTTTATTCCAAGACAAAAAATCCTGAACATAATCGTCTGGGAGTTTGGAACGCAAGCCCTCTAAAAAGGATTCCTTGCTAAAAGCAAAGCGTAAAAGTTCCTCTTCGTTTTTTGCCCGTGCAAAGCAAGACATTTGAAAAATTCTGAAGGCCCCGTTATTCTGCGATAAAAGCCATTCAAAGTTGGAACTGCTCGCTACAATTGGTTCCGTTAAATTTTCCTTTGGCTTTTTGGCAAATAAAATGCTTTCGCCAAATTCAGAAAGGGAAAAGAGTAAAACCTGCCTTTTTTTGATTTGCATTTTGAGTATTCCCAAAATCCAGAGTTCTCTGAGCGGTTTTGGCAAATATTGCCAAGATATGGCGGTTTTGTTTTTGGGTAGCCTTGAATAGGTATCGTGGGGCCAAAATAGCCATGCTGCATTTAATACGTTAACCGGTTTTTCAAAAAATTTAAGGAGTTTCAATAAGTCGTTTTTGTCATGGAATCTTTCGCGTTCCCACCAAAAGAAAAATTCGGAAAAAAGCCTAAATCCGTTATCTCGCAAAAAATCATAAGCAGGGGCAAGCAATTTCAAGGTTCCGCTGTCTTCGTTTTTTGAAACCCATTTTTCTGAAATTAAAAAGGAAAAGAGTATTTGGATGTAGTCTTCTGTAATTGGGTTATCGAGATTTTTGTTTTTGCAGAAAATTTCGTTGATGTGTTTTTTTGCAAAGTGGCTAATGGAATCATTTTTTTTAATGGAAATTTTGCCTAGCTGTATTTTGGAGAGCAAAAACGACAAGTGCAATTCTGCCTTTTTCTCGTTAGAAATCCAGGCAATGGAATCTGATGTTTCTTCGTTTTTGAATATCAAAATAAAGTTCTCAAAATCTGCAAAGCCGTAATATACCTGCGCACCCTGGCATTTTGCAGACCATATAAACATCTCTTTTGCAGCTTCGTTTAAAAAGGCGGTGAGCGATTTTGGGTCTGTTTCTAGGTTGCGCTCCAGTTCCTTAAAATGCAGCCCTCTGCTTTGGCTGGCGTAAATCAAAAACAGAGCTTGTATTTCCCACTCATTTCTTTTTTGCATCCATTTTTGCAGCCTTTCTTCATTCAAAATTTCGCTGCAAAGTTCGCTATATATTTTTGAATTCTGCACAAGGCCGCTTTTTTGCGTGAATTTAGTGCGTAATCGGCTCAAATAAGCCCCTGGCGCATTTTTAATATGCTCTTGAATGGATTGCAAGCTTTTAATCATGTGGGGAAGTAATATAGAAATTTCTACATTCCACGTATGAGAGTTTTAGTTCTTAATTGCGGTTCGTCTTCGGTGAAGTTTGCGGTTGTGGATACCCGGAGCGGTGAGGCTTCTGTAAGCGGCGTGGTAGAAGAAATAGGCCTTGGCGCTAGCTTTAAGGCTAAAAAGGGAGAAGAAAGTTTTAAAACAAAAATCAATGCCCCAAACCATAGCCAAGCCCTTGATTATATACAGAATTTCTTTAAGGAAGTGGGCGAAGACAGGGATATTGCAGCCGTGGGGCATAGGGTTGTGCATGGCGGTGAAAAATTTTCAAAATCCGTTTTAATAGACAGCGAAGTTTTAAAAACCATAGAAGAGAATTCCCTGCTTGCGCCCCTGCACAATCCGCCTAATTTGCAAGGCATAGCCGCTGCCAAAAAGAATTTTCCGGAACTTCCGCAGGTGGCTGTATTTGATACCGCTTTTCACCAGAGCATCCCAAACCACGCCTATCTTTACGGGCTTCCTTACTATCTTTACAAGGAGCATAAAGTTAGGCGTTATGGTTTTCACGGTTCTTCCTTCCGCTTTGTGACCAAAAAAACCGCAGAACTTTTGAAAAAAAGCCCAAAAGAATTGTGCCTTATAATAGCCCATTTGGGGAACGGATGCTCTGCTGCCGCAGTGAAATTCGGGGAATCTGCAGATACAACCTTGGGTTTAACCCCATTAGAAGGCATGGTAATGGGAACCAGGTGCGGTTCAATAGACCCGGGAATAGTGCTTCATTTAAATAGGTCTTTGGGTTATGATTTTGAAAAGCTAAATAATCTGTTCAATAAAAAGAGCGGGCTTTTGGGGCTTAGCGGGATTTCAAGCGATATGCGTATTCTTTTGGAAAATGCAGAGAATGGCGAAGAAGGTGCAAAAATAGCAATAGAAGTTTTCTGCTACCGCGCAGCAAAAGAAATAGCCTCTTTAATGCCTGCGCTCCCAAATCTGGATGCCCTTGTTTTTACCGGAGGCATAGGCGAAAATTCCGAGCCTATTCGCAAAAAAATCCTGTCTCATCTTGAAATTTTCAAAATGCAAGTTCTAATTGTGCCAACAAACGAAGAACTCATGATAGCCACGGATACGGAAGAAGTCATTGTTGTCCCATAAAATATTTTTTCATACTACAGTGAGAAAAAATTTATTATATTACCGAATAGACGGTTATCTTAAACTTAAGGAGTATAACATGGCCCACAAATTTACGGTCTTAATTGAGCAAGGCGAAGATGGTGCTTATATCGCTACTGTTCCTGCTTTAAAAAGTTGCTATACACAGGCAAGTACTATACCGGAGTTGCTGGAAAAAACCCATGAGGTTATTGAACTCTGTCTTGAAGTTATGAACGACACGCCAATAATCGCCAATTTTGTAGGTGTACAACAAATGGAAGTCGCGTTGTGAGTAAATTGAAGATTATTACAAGCATCCAAATGTGCAAGCTATTGGAAAATGAGGGATTTATCGCCATAAGGCAAAAGGGTAGCCATCGTTTTTATCGGCATGCCGATGGACGTACAACGATAGTTCCAATGCATTCAACAGATTTAGATAGAACATTAGTGCGAAAAATTCTCAAAGATATTGATATGTCCATAGAAGATTACAATAGCAAAATTTAATTATTGTCCACCCAACGGAATACTTCCGTCAAATCTATAGCACTGCTTAATTTGCATCCGGAAAATAGGAAAAATACATTTTCGCCCCTACTTAATCTTATTCAAAGCATTTTGCAGGTTATTTCTGATTTTTAGCAGAAGTTCATTGTTGCTTGTGTGTTTTTTGATTTTTGTTTTTTTGGTAGTAGGGGCGTTGCGAGCAGTAGGGGCGTTGCAGGCAACGCCCCTACTGCTGCCTTCTTTTATCTGTTTTGCGATTTCAATATCATTTTGGCGGTAAATTCTTTTGCCGTTTTTGTTTTTTTGTGGGTTTAAGGATGGGAATTCTTTTTCCCAAGAAAGCAAAACGTCAATGGAAACGCCAACCAGTTCGGCGGCCTCGCCGCTCGAAAAATGCAATTTTTCTGTTTCTACTTGTCCGTATTTCAAAAGAGCGAGAAAGGAGACTCGAACCCCCGACCCTAACCTTGGCAAGGTTATGCTCTACCAACTGAGCTATTCTCGCTTGGAGTTACTATACAAAGATAGAAAACAAATACCACTTTGTCAAGGGTATTTTTAAGTTTCTTCACTTTCTTCGTTTGCAACCGCTTTGCGGGTTTTGCGTTTTGCACCCACTATTTGCCCGCCAAAACGCTTGTTAAAGCGGTCTATGCGGCCTGCAGTGTCCAAATGGTGCATTTTGCCGGTCCAAAAGGGGTGGGTATCTGAAGTTATTTCTAGGGTGATAACTTGATATTCTTCGCCTTTTATGGTGCGTTTTTCGTTAGAAACTTTTGTGCTGCGAGTTAAAAACTCCTTGCCCGTGTTGGCATCAACAAACACGGTTTTACGATACTCTGGGTGAATTCCTTCTTTCATGGCACTAAATATAGAAAAATTTTGACGCTGTGTCAAGTTTTCTATCTTCCTTTGATGTTAAAAAAATATTCCCTACTCTTAATGTTTTTATTTCACGTAAGCATTTTTGCAGAAGAAACTGCAGTTTTATACATATCCGGTGATTTTTCCTCCATAGAATACCATTTGGGGGTTTTGAGCGAAATAGAAAGATTGCAAATAGATATAGATAGCGTAATAGGCAAGGATTGGGGGAGTTTTGTGGGTGCTTTGTGGAGCGCGGGCTGGAATTCGGGGCAAATAAGGGAGCTTGTTAAGTCTTGGGACTCCTTGCCACGGGCAAAAGAGCCTCAAAATTCCACTTTATGGCAAAAATCATGGCTTATAAAGCACACAGAAGACGGCAAACCCTCCCCGCTTGAAATAGACGAAAGCAAACCCTATTTTGGGCAGATTTTTTTTGATTTAATAGTTCAAGAAGCTATCTGGCGTTCCGAACCCGGAACAAGAGTGCCCTTTAGAGAAGTGGAAGAACTTTATCCGTTCCCGCCGGAGCAGGGGAGGCTTGCTTTGCTATCTACCCTTATAGCTTTGCGCGATACAAACGGCACCGCTGCGGAGCGTTATCAGTATAAATTATGGAGCCAGGATTCCAGTTTGGTTGTTTTTCGCCCACATTCAAAGCCAAATTCAGATTCGCTTTTTGAAGCTGGGGTTCATGCGGTGCAAGGCAAGCGCAGTGTTTTAGCCAAAATCAAGTCTAAAATTTATGAAGAGTCCCAGCTACCCAAGCCCCGCTTTCTTTATCATCCGGTTTTTGATAGCGTTTCTGCTGAGTACCAGGGGCATTTGGAGAGCTTTTGGAATCCTGGGGATACGGGTATTTTGGGTGTTCGCAATTTTTTGCTGAATTTACAGGAAGATGCTTCTTATCAAAGTTTAAAATTGGTTTTGGATACGGGTTCTTTTTTGCAGATAAATGCAGAAAGCAGCCCTTTGCTTTCGCTTTCTTTTTACGCTTTTGGCGGTACGCTTTTGGGCATCAATGCGGCGGCAGATATTAATTTTCGTTTTATTAATCAATTTGGTTATAATTTGAATTTAACCGCTTTTTATGGGCAGGGAATCAAGGGGGTAGAACCGGATTTGCGTTTTGAGCGATTTTTTATGAGAGATGGTGATTTCTTTGTGAAAGCGAAGGTTTTTGAGTATGAGCCAATTTCCTTTTTTCAAAAAAAGATTTACGAAGAAGCCAGATTGCTAATAGAGAGCGGCAGGAGCATTACTCTTGGCATTGAAAAGCCATTGGGGCAAAGACAGTCTGTTTTGCAAATTGCCGTTGAAATTGAACGCAGGGAGGTTAAAACAGGTGCTTCTTATTATGTAAGTTTAGAACCCGTATTTGACATTTATGACGATGAGGGCAATTTGGTTATAGACTATGATTATTTTAGGGAAGTAAGGGATTACGAGTTCATTTCTTTGACTTCGATGTTTCCATACGCAAGGTGGCTTTGGCAGAGTGAGGGCTATGATAGGTGGTTTGCGAGCGATGGTTTTTTGGCGGAGTTTATGGGCGGTTTTAGGGCGGTTTCTGTTTCTTCTTCTGGGCAAAACCTGCCGCTTTATGCTTACACTCAGGGCAAACTTGGCATATCGCATCCGCTTAATGATTATATTTCTATTAGTGGTGGCACGGAATTCGGTGCGAATTTCCGCAGGAGTGCCCATGGTAGGATGCTTTTGCCAGACGAGATTTACGGGATAGAGGGCTACTATGACCCTGCACTGGAGAATCGTTACAGGTTTGCGATGGGGATGGGTCTTTACCAGGAGGGTTGGCAAACTCCGGATAATTCTTCGCATCTTTACGGGCTTGGATTTGCGGGTCTTTCTTTGCATTGGCGGGGGAATGGCATATTTTTGACAGGTGGTTTTGCAAAGGACGGGGAGCCAAACCCGTGGAGTGAGTTTAGTGCGAGGAGGCTTTTTGCGGAGCCAAAAATCCGCATAAAAACAGATGCTTTTGATGTAGTATTTGGGCAGAATTTCGTTTATTCCATGAAAAGTTCATTAAAGCGTAGCGAAAATCACATTTTTTTGAGTATTTGCGGCGGGATATTGTAGTTTTTTGGGAAAAAACAGAAAATATTGCAAAAAAAAATGTATATTTACCTTAGAGGTACCTTATATGAAAAAGTTCAGTCTTTGTTCCATTCTTTTGGCCGCCATGGCCTTTTTAGCCTTTTTAGTTGCCTGTGGCAAGGGTGAGGTGATAGACATTACCAGTGATAGTTTTGAGGGGTATGATGACATAAATGATCCACTAGACATGACCATAGGGACATATATAATAAAGTGCAATGCTGATCCTGATTGCAGGGTAGAACCTTCTTCCTCTTCCGAGCCAGATTATGATAGCAGTTCATCCGAGAATAACGGCGAGGAAAGCAGTAGCAGCAACAACACACCTAGCAGTTCTAGCACTAATCCAAATCAAAGTTCCAGTTCTAACACACCAAGCAGCTCCAGCACTAATCCAAATCAAAGCTCAAGCTCTACCACACCCAGTAGCTCTAGCAATACACCAAGCTCCAGCTCTAGCACACCCAGCAGCTCCAGCAAACCATCAAGTTCCAGTTCAGCCACACCCAGCAGCTCTAGCGTAGTACCAAGTTCCAGTTCATCCGCACCTAGTAGCTCTAGCTCAGCACCTAGCTCAAGTTCTAACGGCGTCAGCAGCAGTAGTTCCTCGCAAGGGGGCGGGGGTGGTACTCCTACTGTAATTACTGAAACAGCAGCAGACTTTCCTGTGGGTAGTTATACTGTAAATGTTAATGCTGGCGCTGTTCCTAGCTTTAGATGTTATATTAGTCCAGCACAAAGCAGTAGTAGAACTATTGGAACTTACGTTCTGGGTAGTGGTTCTTCTACTAATTTAGAGGTAGCTGATTGGCAAACTCAGACTAATGCGATACTCTTTGCTGGTGCTACCACAATTACTTTTAACATAACTGCTAGTGGAGTAACATGTAAGGTATCGTATTAAAATCCTTTAGCATTAACTTCGGTTGATGCTTTTTTAAATTTTCTATAAATTGTAATTTGACTGCCATCTGGAATTTTTTCCATTTCAGATGGATTTTTTATTAGATAACGCAAGAATTCGCTTGCCAGCTCTATATTTTTGGTTATTTCCTCTGCATCCTCTGGTGTGATGTACATCTTTAACCCCCCCTGTTAGAGACAAAGTTAATATACAAAATTCACTTATGATCCTACTTCTTATCACCCAACATCACCGGTGCATTCGTCTGCAACAAAATCGGCAACTGATACCGTGCCATTTCGTTTAATTTCTGGATTCTGTCGCGTTGAGGCAGGCCGTCTTTTATCATTTGCGCATTGTAACTTTCCATATTCGCAAGAACTAATAAATGATGGATATCGGCATAATCACGGACATTTGTATTATTTTCTTTATCAGGATTTGCCATGCGCCATTCAGCGGCTGTATGTCCAAACAATGCAACATTCAAAACATCGGCTTCGTTCTGATATACAAAGGTCTTTTGTTTCTCGGTCAATTTT
>LIUI01000021.1 GCA_001462235.1 Fibrobacteria bacterium GUT307 | reverse complement strand
GTTTTTAAGGGACGACTAAATATAGTAAATTGCACGAATAATGACGTATATTTTCTATACACAACAAAATTGCTATATTACAAGCTAGCCTAGCGATAAAAACCGAGTTACCCCAACCGCTTAATCTTTGACACAACGAACATAAAAGAACCAGGTTTTGTGGTGGTAGAATCCTTTGGTGTTATCCTCCCTTGTTCCTTTATTGGGAAAAAATTTGAAAATGTGTATATACTCGTTTCTATGACATACTTATGACAAAGGTCATAGATGCAAGGCTTTGCCTGCACTGAAAGCTCCGGTTGCCATATTTGGGGCGCTATACAACATCATGAACACAAATGTAGAAAATTTCTGAGGCGTTGTCAAGGGATTATTAGGAAATTTTTTGCAGAAAAAAAGTAAGAGCCGTACAAGCCAAATACTTTTATACTTTTCCATCTTCAGCCTCTACAGGGAATAATAAAATATCCTCTGCCAGGTATCCATCGCTTCGGCAGTGCATATCCGATATTCCTTGACTTATTTCTTCGTATATGGGAGATTTGTAAAATACGTCCATAGCCTCTCTAAGTGATAAATTTGCTTTATTAGCCAATGTCTCAATAATGCTGCCGTATTTCAATTGCAATAATGTGGGGTGTGCTTTCATTCCACCAACCCTTCTTCTTTCATATAATCCAAAATATCATTAACAATATAGCTTTTGCCTTGGGTATGCAAAACATCGTAGCACGGAATTATATAGCTATCCAAAATATCGCTTTTTTCCGTTAACATATTATACACCTCATCCCCAGATTTCCCCAATTTCTCCGCAACATTCTCAATGCAAAAAACAGCAAAATCTAATTCCTTGCGGGTACAATTCAACTGTTTTAGTGTATTTATAGGAGTCATATAGAAAAGATAGTAAATTATTACCCTTTTGCAAAACCAAATACAGACTTGGCAAGGCATTATTAGGAAATTTAATTAAACCTAAGCATCAAAGCTATCTCAAAAGCTAGGCTTTGGCGAGTGTGGGCCTGGCCGTCGTCTAGCTGTTCCCTCAAATGGCGGTATTCTATGTAAGCGCTTGCACTTGCTTGCTTGTTAAACGAATAACCTACGCTTGGGCGTATATACCACTCGTGGGCACGTACTGGAATTTTACGGTCAAGTCTTTTAAGTTCGGGGGTGTAACTTGTTATGTAGCTTGTCACAGGATCACCTGGCGATGGTTGAAATACAAAATGGACCCCAGTTGTTGTCTCGCTATCTTCAACAGTAGGATCAAAGCCTTCAACAGGGGTATAATCTTCGTTTATAATTTTACGATAACTGTAACCGCTTGTGAGTTTTAAGTCTATGTCGTTGTCCAGTTTTACATACCAACGCCAAAACTGAAAACCTCTTTTGGTTTTCAACGAATATGATATACCAAGTTCATCGCCCACAGCATAGCCTCTATCAATCAGCATATCCGTATATAGCCAGGGAATTGTTATGTAATAATCCTCATATTCCTCCATCCATCCTTCTGTTTCTGGCAATTCCATCTTAGCTCGCCGCACACGCTCTTCCATTTTTACCCTAAAACTATTTTCTATGCGAACATTGTTCTGCAATAGCATGCTTATGCGAATTAAAGGATTAAAATCCATTGTAGTAAGCCACTCGTTTTCCGTACTCTGGTAAGGACGGACCGTACGCTGCTCCTGATAGTCAAAACGGTGCGAGGTTGAGAAACTGCGAAAAGTGCCTTTTAGAATATCTAACCTATTTGCAAAATTAGGAACATCAACCCCAATCCCAAATTTAGGCCACGTGGTAGTGGTATCTATGAACAATGGATATGCCCTTGTTTGCCTAAAGGTTTCTGTCCATGTTAAATCTCCCTTTATGCCTATGTCCCACCAAGGCAAAGTCAATGAAGTGTTATTTGTAAGATTACGCCTTACAGCATGTTCAAAGCGGTTCTGATATACAATACTATCCGTGTTTTGATTCCTGTACTGAGCAAAACGCTTATAATCGTCCCGTGAATCCAAACCCATATCTCCGCTTACCAAATTCCAAAAACCCCTATTGCTATAACCATTGCCTATGCCCAAACCAAACAAGTAATATTGAAACGGTTCTACACCCTGCTCCTCGTATAATTGCCAAAGCGTGAAGTCCTCGCCGTTTGTTTGCAAGTCCACGCTCCATGTACTGCGAATTTCCCGCCATTTCCATTTTTCAAGAAATTCGCTAACAACATTTTTGCCAGCTATACCCGCAAGTTGAGGCAACTTCAAGCTCGGAGAAAATTCAAAGCGATTATTCTGCTGAATTGTCCAAAAATTTCTTGAGAGCATTTCTTCGTCATAGAAATCAAAATTATTGGGAATGGACTTATTCTGCGTAAAGCCACTGTTAAAAGAAAATCTCATAGGCAAAAACGGAATCCAGTCTGCTGAAAAATTTATCCTAAAATCCTGTTTGCGGTCGCGTTCGTTGCGCAGAATTCCATAAGTTTTGCCATACTCTCTTGAACCAACGCTGTCTATTCTATATGAATAGGCATCTTGATATACGGAATCAATCTCTTGCGTAATATAAATTCTTTTATCGGAATGGTCGTGGTCAAAAATAAAGTTTTTGGCAAATAAGCCACCTGCCCCATCTGTACTAAAAAAATCTTCCTTTGTAAAGGCCTGCCTATCTCCCCCGCCATACATATCACGATTTATGTTTAAGGTATAGTTAATACTGAGGAATGGCAAAATATTCCATCGAACGTCTGCCTTATGTCTTAAATCCGTTGTGAAATTCGTTATTTTGTCCACCTGCGGATCCGAAAAATTTGGATCCCTCTCTTGATATTCATTCCTGGAATAAGACAAATCCATCAAAGTTAAATCAAAGGTGCCAGGCCATAATTCAAGGGGCAAACCGAATATTTTTAATTTAGTCCTCTCAAAGGTTCCCAATTTGTATTCAAGAACGGTATTATACTGATAAGAACTATCAGATACTTTTGCGGAATGCCTTTCTGTTTCACGGTAAGAATAATTAAATGCAGGACGTTCTAAAAATACCTGCCCCAAAACTTCTTGAATAATATTATCATTTTTTACATAATCCTTGGTAAAGCCAAAAGAGAGGGTTCTGGAGCGTGAAAAACTCTGGTATCCCTTGGATTCCGAAGCACGCCGCAAGGAATCTTCTTCTTGCAAACTCTTGGTTTCCAGATCTAGAGTCGCAAAATCACCCAGCAAATCAAAAGCGTTATCACGGCTAAGAGTAACATCGTCATCGGGTTTCATGTAGGGGCGAAGCGTGGTGGAACTATAACTAACCCCAAAAGGCAAACGCAAACCGTAATCGTCCTTGAAAAATTTATTTATGTTCAAACTTGCTGCCCCGCTTACATCCAAACGGGTATTCGCTTCGCTCAATGTTGGCTTGGGGCTTTTGCCATCGCTTTTAAGCGTTGCAAAATTACCATCTTGGTAGCGCAATTCACCGGAAAGAGCAAATACATCGGAAAAATCCAATTGTCCGTGCAGTCTTGAAGCATAACCCCAGGCATTGTCTATCCCAGAAAGCCGCAAATCATTTATCCAAAAAGCTCCTTCTTCTAAGTCTTCTAATTTGGCATTTTCATCTGCTATAACAACAAAACGTATCCAATTAATATCGCTGCTAGACGGGTTCCCTACAATCTTTATTTTTTCACCTCTGTCTCCGGAAAGTAGAAGCGAATCCGATTTTAAGAAAGATTTACCGATTTTCAAGTTAGAAAATTCGGAAAGAGGCAATGAAAAAGCATTATCTTTCCAATTTCTTTCATGGCAATCCTGAGGTCTCTCTCTTCCTAAACACTGAATATCAACAGGCTTAGGCTTAAAAGACCATTCGTAATAATCCTGGCTTCCGTCTAACCCGCCACGCCCAAATTGCAATGCAAATCTTATAGGTTGTTTGCCGCTTTTGTTTTCATAATGAATTTCCATTTTGATATTGTTATATGATGTAAAGTCCTTAACCTCGTTGTCAAAAAATTTAGTTGCGCTCACCGCTTGCCCGGAGTGCAAACTACCGTATTCCAAAAGCAAACTTTGCTCCTTCAAAGGTGCATTGGAATCCGGGTCTCTTTCCGTAGGGGTATTTGGGGATTTATAGTAAAAACCAGCATTGTCGCGATTATTAATCACCTGAATCCGCATATAATTGCTATCCGGAACAATCACTGCACCAGGTGCATAAATTTCCCCCTCCATTCCCCCGCTCACAATTCCGGTAATAGGATTAGAGCTTATTCCAAATTCATTAGTCCCGGGGCTTTCTATCCATTCATTGCCCACAATCTTAAATTCTGCAATTTGCGTTCTGCCCTCAGAAACTCCCGGACCCAAATTTCCATACCAAAGCCTTGTAAATCCCGATTCCGCCAAAATTTCAGTCGCAGAAACTCCCGTGCTAGACACTATGGTATCAAACTGGTCAAGAGGAATGCGAAATCTGCGCCAGCCGTTTTCCAATTCATCAAATTTTGTAATGTCTTTTGTGGATAAATCTATACTGTAGCGAACAAAACGAATATCCGTATCTAAACGACCATTGCGGTTTATATCTTCGGTATCATAAGACCTTTCGCCAGCATTGTTCCTTGTTCCGTTTATCTGCGGCGGCGGATCGCTTGAATCCAGCAAATTTGGGTCAAATTTGTCCCTTGCTATATCTGCATTTTCGTCCGAAGTATTTACAATTGTTTCACGGCATTCCGCATAACGGCAATCCCAAACCTTCAGTCTTTCCTTTGCTTCCATATCGTTATGACTTAAACCCATATCGTGAAGCGGCCTTGTGGTACCAGGCTCCGCCTCGGAATTAAGATTGCTATTAGGTTCAAAACCATTTACACTTATATCTTCGCTTACATAACCTAAATCCACATACAGAGAACCCACATTTCCTCTCGCAACAATTTCTATATACCTTTTTTGCGATAAATCTTGATAATAATAGCTATTGGAACGCATAATTCCACCCCAGCTTTTTCCGCTCAAATTATCATTAGGCCTCAAGCGAAAACTTAAAATTGTGATTTCTCTGTTATCCACATCGCTATTGCCAATAGGCCTATAAATATTGCGATAGCGTATTGAGGTATTGCTATGCCAAACAAATTCCCCGGCATACCTATAATCCAAATGCCCTATATAAGTTGACGGATCACTAGAAACTCCCCCAGGAGGGCTTGCCCTAAACCACAAAATCCTGGAAAGTGGATATTGCAAATTCAAAGCACTTCCTTCAAAATCATCTATCAAAGCGGATTTTATTGAACTTGTATTTGTATTGTGATAGCTGGCGGCAAATTCACCTTCTAAACTCCACCTTGATTTTTCTTTGGAATCTATAAAGGGAACAAAGTTTATGATTTTGTCCATTATTTGAGAGCTATCCCTTAAACGCACATTCGTTCCTAGCAAAAGTCCAGAAAAAGGCTCACCGCCAAGCCGTGGGCTTTCTGAAGTGACATTTTGGTTTTTGTAAAGAGCTGTTAAACCAAAAATCGAACCTTCGCCGAATTTTTCCAGAGGATATTCCGCTCTTGCACCCAATAGCAATTTGCTCTGTAATTCAAAAAGCGGTTCGCACTCAAAATTAACTGTTATTTCCTTATTGGGATCCAAAGCCCGCTCACTTATCAATTCAATTTGCCCAAGTTCATAATTCACCTGATAATCAACATCCCTTACCAAAACCTCAGAACCTGCTTTCAATTTTTCCGAATTCGGTGCAATATCCAAACACCCTCCCCCACTCACCGAATAACTGCTGTTTGGGTCTCTAACGCTTATGCTTGAGCGCCTGCGTTTCCCAACGGATTCAAAATAATAAAGGGGCTGGTAAAGGTTCAAATTTTTAAAAGACATTGTGTAAAGCGAAGCCATAGTAGCAGAAGAATCCACATTTCTCAGCGGCTCCAAACAGCGTTCCTGTGCTTTTGTCACTGCATCTTGATACGAATAACCTCTATGTTCATACCATCTAATATCCCGGCAAGGCAAACGCATATCCCCTGTGTATTCGTTGCCCTCTTTGAGAAAAATGGAAACATCGTTTGTAAGGGTAACTCCGGTTGTAGAATCTGCAACTCCCAAAAGTTTTAAATCCACGGATGTTTTTGAACGGTCTTTTAATCTCAAAATAAAATTGTTCGCACTTTCTGAGGAAATTCCAACATTGTAAGTATTCCTGAGCATCAATTTATCTATGTCTATTAAATTGGAAGAACTAGCATCACTTTGAATCAATAAAACTCTATCTCCGTTTCTAACCGCAGAGGTAGCGGTAGGACGGCCTGCGCCATCTCCTTGCCATGATGCTGCTATAAGCATATTTGAACTTCCGGTTTTGAGCCGTAAAATTCCAGTACTCGGGTCAAAAACATAATCCGTGCCGTTTTGCATTTCAATTAAACGCAAGCCTGGTACTTCCACAGGAATGTTGCTGTTAGGTGGGTAGTAAACTCCAACTGCATTCGTTATCGCTGTGGTTTTTTCGGTTACAAGTGGGCTATTTTTATAAATTTTTAAGCCTGTTAATTTTAAAATAGGCGAATTTCGGCTATTTATTTTTGTAGTTATATAGTCGTTTCGCATTTTATGTGTTAAGAAATAGTATTTATGAGATGCAAATTGCTTGTCTTGAACTTGAAATTCCGTATTTTCGTCCCTGCCTCTTATGCTGTAGCTCTCTTGGCTGCCTGCATCTTGCGAGGCAATTGTGGTTAATCGCCATTTGCCAAATTTCCAGTCTGCTTTTATTCCAAACAAGCCCTGATGCTGTTCCGCATAACCTGTCAATTCCGTGCCAGCCAAACTCAAAGATGTATTGCCAGCTTCTAGTCTTTGTAAAATATAATCTTCAAATTCTCCCGGAGTTGCCTCTGCATAAACTATGCGAACCCTATTTCTCACTCCAAGCCCGCCCTCGGTATTATTCAATTCCACCGTGATATTCCTGCCTATTTTGCCCTGCACAACAAAACTGGGAACATAAGAAAGGGTTGGCGAGGGCCATAGACTATTCTCTTGGCTACCGGGTGCATCATCTAAAACCCCTATGCCATGCAAACGAATATCCATTGTGCCCTGCAATAACAATTGTGGGCGGTCAAAACCAAAATCTTTCATCCAATCGGGTATTTTCATAGGGAGCGATATGTTAAAGAGAGAGCCTTCTGCTGGGTCACTTGCTCCACCGCCTTTTTGCCCAATAAATGAATTCAGCCAAAGCCTATTAAACCCTATATCAAACATATCCATTGAATAATCTACAAGCTCCGGGTAATAAGCATTCCATAGCGGGATGGTATCTTTCCCTTTATTGTTTGCAACTCCGGCTTGCACCACGCTTTCTCTGCTTTCAAAATCAATCCCATGTTTATACACTATAGGCGGTTCGGAGGCTTTGAGCGGCTTGCTGTCTGAGATGCCTTTTTTGGGAAGCAAGTCATTGAGCGGTTCTGCCTGCGGCGGCAGCGGAATATATTGAATACGGCTTTTTGCAATGGAATCTTCCGGCTCTGCAAAGCAAAAGCCAACCCACAAAAAGAACGCTACAACTATTATGGTTTGGGGAAACATCGTTTTCAAACAAAATCCTTTCCCTTAAACAGCAACACTGCCAAACACAAAACCACGCAGGCATAGCCAAAAGCATAAATACTGTTCCATATTACGTAGCTGTATTCCAAAGTAATTGAGTGCGCTGCTTGCATAGAGGTGTTAAATTTAAAGAGATTTGGCAAAATATAATGTATGCCCTTTGCTATGTTGTAAACAAATTCTCCGTTCTCACGCAAAAAACTGCCATCTTCGCTGATTCTGTAAGCAAAATAAACTTCTTTCAAAATCTGGTTGCTCAAATGCCCTATTAAATAAATTCCAAAGGAAAAAATTGAACTTATTAAGGCAGAGGAATACGTGGAAAAAAGAACCGCAAAAGCCAGAATTATTGCCAGTTCCCAAAAGACCAAGTAACAGGCTTGAATTATAGGAGCGGTAATGCTGCCGTTTATAGCCCACAGAACAACAAAAAGCGTGGAAGAAAGCAAAATTACGTGCATAGCTATCAATGCCAGCAAACCCATGTATTTACCCAAAAGAAATGCCGATCTAGAAACGGGCTTTGCTAGGAGGGTATGTATGGTTTTTTTTTGAATTTCCTTTTGAACCTGCCCCACGCCTGCAAAAATAGCGATGAAAAGCCCGGAAAGAGAAATAACAGTAACGGTAACGCTTTTAACAACAAATTCCCTGTCAAAAACAGACCACTCGCCCAACAGCACGCTGAATGCGGCAAGGGCAATTGCAGCCAGCAAAACAACGTATGGGATTTTATCTCTAAACGCCTCTCTAAACGAATTTATTGCTATTAAATATGCTTCTCTAAGGAACAACACGGGATACCTCCTTTGCCAAGACATCTTCTAAACTATTCCAACCCGTTTGTTTTGTGATTTCTTCCAAAGTGCCTGTGTGCGAAATTTTGCCGTCTATAATCATGGCTACTCTATGGCTTATGGCTTCTACATCGGAAAGTATATGGCTTGAATAAAAAACGGTTGAACCTTCTTTGTTAAGGGTTAAAATTGCTTCTCGCACATCACGCCGCCCAAGAGGGTCAAGGCCGCTCATAGGTTCGTCTAAAATCAAAAGTTCTGGTTTGTGCAAAATTGCTTGTGCTAAACCAACCCTTTGCTGCATACCTTTGGAATAGGTGCGCAAACGGCGGTAAATCCAGTCTGCATCTGCATTCACAATTTTTAGCGCCCAGTGAATTCGCTCTTCCAAGAGCTTGCCCTTTAAGCCGCTCAAGCCCCCGTAGAATTTCAAAAGTTCATAGCCGCTAAGGGAATCGTAAAAATAAGGCTGTTCGGGAAGGTAGCCCAAACCTATCCTGCTTTCGGTTTTGCTAGGTTCTTTGCCTAAAATAAAGACTTCGCCGCTATCTTTGCGTAAAAGCCCGGTAAGCACTTTTATGGTGGTGCTCTTGCCTGCCCCGTTTGGGCCTATAAAGCCAAAAATTTCGCCTTTTTTAACTTCCAGCGATATTCCAAAAAGCGACTTCTTTTTGCTCAGCCAAAAACCTTGCCTATAGGTTTTGTGCAGGTCTTTTATCTCTATGGCGTTTTGAATTTCACTCATAATCCCTTTTCCATCTCCAAACGGCGGCGTGCTAGCTCTCTTTTGCGGAGCATAGCATAAGCGATAGATGCCCCGATATAAACTAAAACTCCAACACCAAAAAGTGCCCAGCCAATACGACGGTCTTCCAATCCCGGAAACCAATTTGCAAAGGTAACGGGAAGAATTGCAGGAATAACCAGCAAAATACCGACAAACCTAACTAAATATGTAACTACCACATAATTCATAATTTGAAATTTAGAAAAATTATAGCTGGGAGTGCAGCATAATTTTAAATGTACATTAAATTTATAGAAAATAAAAAAAAAATCACTTTTTTTGAACTTTTTTGCTCTGAAACGCGTCTAAGTAGTCGTTCATTGCCACAGTAAAAAAGTGACACCAACGCCAATGCCTGTTCTGAGCGAAACTAATATTATGTCGCCATCTGCGGCTCTGTTGTATGGACGCCCGCTTTCATAATGCCGCCATACCTTCCCTCCGCCAATGAAAAAGGGAATACCGAGTTCTGCATAAATCAAAATCATGTCTTTAAAAACAAGTTGATAACCTGCCCCGGTATCAATTTCCCAGGTATTTTTAGCAGGGCCTTTATTGGAATTTAGCCAGTGATGGCTTGAAAATATATAAGGTCCG
Organism: Fibrobacteria bacterium GUT307; assembly: GCA_001462235.1. GTDB lineage: Bacteria > Fibrobacterota > Fibrobacteria > Fibrobacterales > Fibrobacteraceae > Fibrimonas. The sequence goes on along the minus strand of LIUI01000021.1, from coordinate 2,131 downwards.
TTGTATCCGAAAAAATGGTAAGAAAGCGCAACACCAATATCAAGGTAATTTCCAAATGAACCAAAAATAGGGCCATAAGAAAAAGGCATTGGCGAATACTTAACGCCAAAAAGCCCTTTGTTTGGTGAAGAAAGACCCGCGCTAATTTCCACTGCTGTTTCGCTAAAAGCAGCAGAAGAGAGAAGCAATACAAATAGCAAACGTTTCATATAATTTCCTTACCATAGGGGTGGTGGTTTTTCCGTATGAATTGTAGATCTGTATTTATTAACCAAGTATTGCGGGCATTCAACTTCTTTATAAACATGAGTGGGGTTATCTGCTGCCATATACCAATCTGCTACAAACAAGCAGCCATCTAAAAGGTCTTTTGCTTTATTGCCAAAAACTTTATTGCATTTTTCTCTAACGCAGTTTTGGAGTACTTCCATATTAGTTTTAAAATAATCCACGCCTTCAATGCAAGTGGTTAGCAAGCCCCCCATTCTAGCTCCTAAGTCATCTTCTGCTACGCCAATTTGCGAAGAAAAACCATTGAAAGCACCTAAGCCACCAGCGGGAATCATAATATCAAATTGACCTTTAGCAACATCGCCACCCACATTGCTGGAAAGAACCACCAAGGTTTTTCCTCTAAGTGCCCGATGAGTTTCCCTTGATCTACCCGGATTAAAATAATCACCCCCGTCAAATTGCAATTGGAAACATTTTCCGCAATGACTTTCTTCCGCAGAAGTAGCTGCAAATGCATAAGCTAAAGTATCGTTTATTACACGAGGAACCATATCCCAGCAAGTATAAGCTGCACTATTATTATAAGCCGGAGCCTTTGCCCACATATCCATGTCGTGCGGGTCGCAACCGCTTGGTGTTCCTAAATACATTCCTTTCCAAACATCGCCTGCATCAGGATGCAGGTAATAGGCAGGCATTTCATTATTGTCTTTATCGCAGTTTCTGCAAATAGCCCAAGGGGTTGTATTTTCAACGTGCTCGGTGCGGGAGCAGTGGGGTTTGCAACCGTCCCAGTAGCGGCTTGCCCAGCCTTTTTTAACGATTATTCCGTCTTCTTCTAAGGGAGGAGGGAATTCCACTTGGTTTATGGAGGAACTAGACCTTGGCCCTCTGGAGCCAGAGCTAGGAGGGTTAGTAGAACTGCTGGAACTAGGAGCTTGCCCTTCGCTTGAAGAAGAATATGAAGACGACGATAAAGGTGAAGAGGAATAAGACGAATATAAAGAAGAGGAAAAATATGGTGTTTCTTCGCTTGAACTGCTGCTACGTTCCTCATACGAAGTGGAAGACAACGGCTCGCTTTCGTCTTCTGCCCAAAGGACTAGCATTAAATTCAACTTGCCATCGCTGCAGCCTAAAACAACAGCAATCCCAATAAAAACCGCTATAATGTAAATAAAACGCATATCTTTTGCCCCTAACCTTACAAATATAGTAAAACGCTGATTAACTCGTTCGGGTATGGGGTTTAAGTATGGTCGTGAGTTGGTAGTATTTAGTGTAAATTTTTCATATTTTTTCATGTATTTTTGCGGGGAAAATTTATATATTATTAATATGTATAGAAAAATTCAGGATTTTTTGCTTAAATGGAAACTTTCCTGCCATCGTAAACCCTTGATTTTACAGGGAGCTAGGCAGGTTGGCAAAACATATTCCGTTTTGGAATTTGGCAAAGCTAATTATGAAAACGTTGCCTACTTCAATTTTGAAACTGAGCCGGATTTAGTAAGCACTTTTGATGGGAGCTTGGAACCAAGCTTTCTCTTAGGCTTGCTCTCTCGCTTTTCTCATCAAACCATTGTACCGCAAAAAACACTCGTTTTTTTTGATGAAATTCAAATTTGCGAAAGAGCTTTGACTTCTCTGAAATATTTTTGCGAAAAAATGCCGGATGTGCATATAATTGTAGCAGGCAGCTTGCTTGGCTTAGCGGTTAATAGAAAAAAATTTTCCTTTCCTGTTGGCAAAGTAGAAATTAAAACAATGTATTCTATGGATATGGAAGAATTTTTATTGGCTTGCGGGGAGTTGGATTTGGTTAAAACTATTAAAAAATCCTTTGAAAATAATACTGCAATGCATTTTTTGCTGCACAAAACGGCAATGGAATATT
>LIUI01000020.1:1971-3201 GCA_001462235.1 Fibrobacteria bacterium GUT307 | reverse complement strand
GCTTCAAAACCCGTAAAAGTTCTCTTGAGATGGGCAAAAACCATTCAACATATTTATCAACAGATATGCCTCCATACGTGTCTTTCCTTTGATCCGCATAAGGAGGCGATGTTATTATAAGATCCACGCTATTTTCTTCTATATCCAGGAGAACATCAGCGGCATCACCGCAAAAAATATTGGAGCTAACTTCCATAGAAATAGTTTATCATATGTGAATATTTTGATCAAATCACTTTTTGGAGCATTTTTGAGGTATAAATTCGAGACAACATAGCACCTAACATCCCAACCAACCACCCCCACCGCCACAAAAAAATCGGGCACGCATAGAATCAGGTGACAGTCACTGATTGGTCTTCCTTTATGCAACTTTTTACTGCATTTTTATTTGATCATACAAATATTCAGGAGCAAAATCAACTCCATTATCCCAACATACTGTATCCAATCCTGTTTTTGCCGTTTTAAATATTTCCAAATTGATATACCTAAAAAACGACTTAATTCTGGCATGTTTTTATTATATTTTAAATCGTTGTCAATATATACATTGCGTATGTTTTTTATACATCTTTGCGCAATTGCACCTAACCCCACCCCCCAAAAAAAAGCGGGCACGCGTTAATTCGTACCCGCTCTCCATTACAAGACCTATTTTACACAGAGTGCAACATTGCTTCACGAAGAATGGTATTCATGCGGGTCTGATAGCCCTTGCCTGTACTTTGCAGCCATTCAATGACATCGGCATCAAGAGGGGAACTTCCTTCCACTACGTTTCAGTCGGTTGAGGTTCAAGCCGGACATTTACTGTCTTCTTGATGGGTTTGTAGTTTGCTATGTTCCGGTAATGGGATGGTTTTAATTGTGCCAGTCGCTTTTTTAGTGATGTATTAGGCGGTAACAGGTTCCATGGATTCTTTGGTTTTATAATCAGGTTCAGGCTCATGAACAAGACAATCTTCGTCAAATTCCCGCATTTCGGCATCACTAATAATGCCCAAGCGGTGCAACGCTTCGGCCTCTTGATGAGTAACCATTGAAGCCTCACTTCTGTATTTTTTCANNCAATAAATTCACCGGCATTAATAGCAGCGGCGATCTCATCTTCAGTCATGGCAAAATTTGTTTTTGCTATTCTTTTAAAAGATCGCAGCTCTCTTTGGTCTATGTTATCACGTGAAGACTTTGGAAACGCATAATGAAAAAAAGTCCGCTCCTCGCTCC
>LIUI01000020.1:0-1802 GCA_001462235.1 Fibrobacteria bacterium GUT307 | reverse complement strand
GCCGCCGGATTTCCCCTCGCCGGGACGGGCAAGGCGTATTTTATACACGCCGCCGCCCAAGTCAGCATCAGTCTGTCCCGCTTCAAGCTGGTTTACCATTTCCCTAAGTTCATCATCAGAAACACCCTCTTTATCGGCAAACCGGTTAAACCATGTGTTCTTGAATATCCTCACTTATTAACCATAATACAGAAAAGGAGCTGTTTCAAGATAGGAAATTCTGGCAACTGGAAACAAACTCGATGTCAGGTATTCTCATGAAAGGGATTTTTTATTTTCCAATTCCTAATTTCTGATCGGCATCAGGCCCTTAGAAGAATCTCACACAAAGCACACAGATGTAGTGTGAAATCTTTTCGTCTTCCCTTCGTGATCTTCGTGGATCTTCGTGCCTTTGTGTGAGATTCTTCATTCTCACCCCCCAAAAAAAGTGACTGTCACCTCTCCTCCCTCTTCCCTCTCTTCCCTCTCTTCCCTCTTCTCCCCTCTCTCCCCCCTCTCTCCTCCCTCTTCCCCCTCCTCTCCCTCTCCCCCCTCTTTCCCTCTCTTCTCCCTCACCACAAAAAAAACGGGCACGCGTTAATTCGTACCCGCTCTCCACTTGCATTGCCTCTCTACCACCTTCACGTTTCCCCACCAAAAAAGTGACTGTCACCTCTTTTTCCCGCTCTCCACTTGTATTGCCTCTCCACCACCGTCACATTTCCCTAACAAAAAAAGTGACTGTCACCTCTTTTCCCTCTCCACTTGCATTGCCTCTCCACCTCCTTTGCGTTCCCCCACCAAAAAAGTGACTGTCACCTCTTTTCCCTTTTCCCCTCTCCACTTGCATTGCCTCTCCACCACCGTCACATTTCCCTAACAAAAAAAGTGACTGTCACCTCTTTTCCCTTTTTTCCCTTTCCACTTGCATTGCCTCTCTACCACCTTCACGTTTCCCCACCAAAAAAGTGACTGTCACCTTTTTCCCCTCCACCACCTTCACATTCCCTCACAAAAAAAGTGACTGTCACCTTTTTTTCGATAAAGCGCTGTGCATGGACGCACCCATATAGGGTATCTAACTTTGGAGGGAATCTATGCGAAAAAAGAGAGTGTTCGCTGAAGGAGCGGCGTATCATGTTACTTCGCGGACTAATGCAAAAAGCAGGGTTTTTGAAAAAAATTTAGGGCGGAAAATAATGCTGCTGGTTCTTGAGGAGGCAAAGGAAAAATACGCCTTTACCTTGCATAACTTTTGCATTATGCCTACCCATATTCATCTGCTCATAACTCCCGCGAGTGGAACAAACCTTTCACGAATTATTCAATGGATAAAAACGCACTCGGCCAGACGCTGGAATTCTATACACGGTTCAAAAGATCATTTATGGGGTGAAAGGTTTTTTTCCCGCCCATTAAATAATTTTCAGGATTACATTTCTGTAAATAATTACATCGATCAAAATGCAATAAAAGCAGGACTTGTGTGCAACGCTCAGGACTGGAAAGCCTCAGGCGCTTATTATATCGCCAACGGCATCAGCGGCCTTGTCGATTATTTTCCCATGCAACAACATGCGTATATCAAATTACTCCCCCCGCCAAAAAAGTGACTGTCACCTTTTTTCGCTCTTCACGTTTCCCCACAAAAAAGTGACTGTCACCTTTTTCCCGAGCTATTTTACACTATTATTTTCATTGCTGGCGATATTTCTTAAATTATTAATTAGATCAAAATTTCTAATTTTCTTTACCGCATTAATACAAAAATTTACATCGCTTTCTTTTGTTTCATATCTGTGTGGATAACGTATATCATT
>LIUI01000019.1:3234-3401 GCA_001462235.1 Fibrobacteria bacterium GUT307 | reverse complement strand
GAAAATCCATCGCAAATTATTAGCTTGTGGCTAAGAACCTATAACGCCATTGAATATCTTTAAACCCCACATTTATGAGGGGTTTAAAAATTGAAGAACAAAAAGCATTGGGTTGGAGTGCGAAGCGGGAACTTGCTAAAATCAACTACCGCATTCATACAGATGCC
>LIUI01000019.1:2036-3161 GCA_001462235.1 Fibrobacteria bacterium GUT307 | reverse complement strand
AACTACCGCATTCATACAGATGCCATTAAACACAATTTAATTCCTGCGAAACTAACATCACAGCAAACTTCTATTATTTACGCCAATGAAGCCGATGTTTTGAATATGGCACTTTTTGGAATAACTGCAAAACAATGGCGAGATGAAAATAGCTATTCAACAAATGAGCGTGTTAAATGAAGTGAATAATAAAAAGCTTTTAAGATAAAATTTGCAAAAAAGGTGAAGAATTCTTGGATACTTGGGAACAGATGTATAATTCAAATTTTAAAGTGGTGGAATTTGACCACTTTAAAATGCAGGCCGGCTTGCCGAGTTTTGCCCCGCCTGCCTCCAAGAGCTTCCCCTGCGTTAGTTTCAGAATTTTTCTATATTTACTCTCAAATGAAAACCATATTCATCATTGACGACAACGACACCAACCTGATGGCGGCGAAAACCGCATTGGACGGCACATATAAGGCATTTGCCATTCCGTCTGTTGCAAAAATGTTTAAACTTCTGGAGAAAATCATTCCAGACTTAATTCTGCTGGATGTAGATATGCCGGAAATAGACGGCTTTCAGGCGATGTCTGCTTTGAAAGCAGACCGAAAACTGAAATCTATCCCCGTGATTTTCTTAACAGCAAAAAACGATGCGGAATCCGAAATACATGGCTTTGAAATGGGTGCTCTAGACTTCATAAACAAGCCCTTTTCTGCACCCGTGCTGATAAAGCGAATAGAGACGCACATAGAAACAGATAGGCTTATAAAAAAGAGCCAGCAGGCAGTACGCGACATTCACAACGCAACCATCAACGTTATTGCAGACGTGGTTGAAAGTCGCGACAAGATTACAGGCGGGCATATTGAGCGGACGCAAGGCTATCTGGAAATTCTGATAAATGCGCTTGTCCATGCCGGTGTTTACAAGAGTGAAATATCAAGTTGGGATATAAACCTGCTTTTACCGTCTGCGCAGTTGCACGATGTTNNNACTGAACAAGCCCGGAAAACTTACTGAAGAAGAATTTGAGTTAATAAAACAGCACTGCACCAATGGCGAGAGGATTATTGATGAAATGATCGCTAAAACGAAAGATGATGGATTTCTGCACCACGCCAAAAAATTCGCCGGTTA
>LIUI01000019.1:947-1894 GCA_001462235.1 Fibrobacteria bacterium GUT307 | reverse complement strand
TCATCACGAAAAATGGAACGGGACAGGCTACCCACGGGGGCTTAAAGAAGAAGATATTCCCCTTGAAGGCAGGATTATGGCAATCCCCGACGTATATGATGCTCTGGTGTCTGAGCGCCCGTACAAAAAACCATTCACTCACGAACAAGCGGTGGGAATTATCAAAGAAGGCAGCGGCACACACTTTGACCCTAGAATAGTTGAGGTATTTTTGACAATCGCAGATGATTTTTGGGCAAAATTGGAGAGCGGCAAAAGTTGAATAAAAAGGAGCAGCGATGCAATTTTATGAGAGATATTTCCCAAAAAAAAGACTTGGTATCGGATAAAATCACACCCTTAATAGATACGGTCAAAGGGCTTGAAAAACCGGCAGAGGAGGCGGTAAAAATAACTACGGAAATGGACAAGACTTTCCTTGCCTATATTTCCAGAGCAATAAACCACGTTATCTCTGTTTCTGATATTTTTAACCAAACAAAGCAAATCAACCGGAATATCAGCATCTTGGCTTCTGATATTGAAAAAATGGCGGCACACGGGGTAAGTGCCGAAGTCCTGGAAGGGGTAAGAAAAATAACCGCCTCAAGTTCTCAAATTCTAACCGGCGTAACAGATTTGGAAACAGAGACCGCCGAAATGAGCAAAGCTATCAATGAAATTATGGGTGGTATTGAAGACCTTGTTGTTTACCAAGACAGTGTGAAAAAAACAGCAGAATATATTTTTAATATTGTTGACGAAATCAGAGCCCAAAACAATCTTCTGAAAGAATTGCGGGAAGAAGCCGAAGCTGCAAACCGCAGCAAAAGCAACTTTCTCGCTACCATGTCTCACGAAATACGTACGCCTATGAACGCTATCATAGGAATAGCGCAAATTCAGTTGCAAAAAGGGGAATTGCAGGGCGAATACGCCACAGCATTGGAAAAAATTTACGCTTCCGG
>LIUI01000019.1:366-747 GCA_001462235.1 Fibrobacteria bacterium GUT307 | reverse complement strand
AGAATACGACATGCCGAGTCTCATCAACGATACGGTGCAGCTTAACATAGTTCGCATTGGCCCAAAGCAAATTGAGTTTGTATTGGATGTAAACGAGAATTTGCCGTCAAGGCTTTATGGCGATGAACTGCGGCTAAAACAAATATTGAATAATCTGCTTTCCAACGCCATCAAATATACGGAAAAAGGACGCGTAAAATTATCGGTTGATCATTCCCTGCATGGTGAAGACGTAATGCTACGCTTTATTGTTGAAGATTCGGGGCAGGGCATGAAACAGGAAGACCAAGAGCGACTGTTTTCGGAGTATTCTCGTTTCAACGCCGAAGCCAACCGCACTACCGAAGGGGCTGGTTTGGGGTTGAATATCACCAAAAAACT
>LIUI01000019.1:0-230 GCA_001462235.1 Fibrobacteria bacterium GUT307 | reverse complement strand
AAAAAACTCGTGGAGATGATGGACGGCACAATCGCGGTAAAAAGCGAGTATGGCAAAGGTAGTGCGTTTGTAGTAACGGTAAAGCAAAAGGCGGTGGACTGCCCGGCAATAGGAGTGGAGCTTGCTCAAAGGCTGCACAACTTTACGTTTACAGGAGACAAGCAAACTGCCAGATTGCAAATAAGGCGTGAATTCATGCCTTATGGGAGTGTGCTTGTGGTGGACGATGT